>JAAZDI010000091.1 GCA_012512295.1 Syntrophomonadaceae bacterium | reverse complement strand
CCGGATGCTAGAGCAAGAATCTGATAAGGGGGGAGGCAGGGCATGTCTCGAAAGAAAATAGCGATTGATCCTGGTCATGGTGGTGAGGACCGGGCGAATCGGGGGCCGACCGGTTACGTTGAAGCAGACGGGGTCCTGGATATTGCGCTAAGGCTTAAGCCTCTTTTACTCGATGCGTTTGATGTTTATTTAACCCGTGAATCGGATGTAACTGTCGCCTTGAATGATCGCCCGGCTAAAGCGAATAATTGGGGGGCGGATCTTTTGGTCAGCATTCACACTAATGCTGCCTCGCCAGAAGCCCAGGGCGTTGAAATCTGGCACAGTAAAAATGGTGAATGGGGCACCGTTTTTCAGGCTGAGGCCAAGCGGGTTGCCCTGATCGTGCAAGAAGAGTTAGTCAGAGCTACCGGTTTAAAAGACCGGGGCGTAAAAACCCGGTTGGTGGATCGCCGGGATTCTCCGATCTACGGTCTGGACTACTATGCGGTCATCCGGCGGGCGAAGTGCCCAGCCCTGATTATTGAGGCCGGTTTTCATACCAACCCTGTAGAAGAGGCTAAGTTGAAAACCGCTGATTTCCGACAGAAGGTAGCGGAGGCTATTGCCGCAGGTTTGAAAAAGGCGTATCAGGTTAAGGGTGATGACGAAAGCAATCTAACCCCCATTAAAGGGGAGGCTCAGGCAACCAGAGAGCAGGCCAGGGCCTGGCTCCAGCAGAAAGCGCCCGATTGGGTTTTCCTGGTGGATCTCTACTGGGATATCGCCCCGGCTTATGGCCTCCGGCCGGAAGTAGCCCTTTGCCAGGCTTGTAAGGAAACGGGCCTTTTCCGCTTTGGCGGTCTGGTTCAACCCTGGCAGAATAATTTCTGCGGTCTGGCAGCCACCGGTCAAGCTAGCGATGGGAATACTCCCCTGTACGGGGCCGACCCGAATCGGGTCCGTTTTGAGAAAAATGTCCACGGGGCGATTTTTATTGACCGGCCAACCGGGGTTGAGGCCCACTTGCAGCACCTATTCGCTTATGCTACGGATGAGCCGCTGCCGGCTGGCAAGGTTTTGCTGAGTCCGCGGTTTAAGCTGGTCAAACGCGGTTCTGCTCCTTTTGTCGAATACCTGGGGGCCGCGGAAAACCCAGCTGGGGTTGGCTGGGCCTATCCTGGGGTAGATTATGGTCAAAGTATTGTTCGTGACTACCTTACCTTGCTGCTGCGTACCTCTCCGCCACTTTCTCCACCAGTTGCTCCGCCGCCGGACCCAAGTCGGGGTGAGACTATCCGCGAATTGGAGAGCCGGGTTAGTCTGCTGCAACAGGAACTCACCCAGGTGAAAGATGAGTTGGCAAAATATCGGCAGGCGGTAGGGGCGATCCAAGAGATTGTTAAGGAATTTTGAACCTCCCCTGGCTAAAGCCAGGCGGTTCTAAGCCCCCGTATTGGCTACCCATGAATATTTCCCCGTTGTCTAGCAAAGGCACAGCCAAGCAAAACTTCCCATATTGGCTTACCATGAGTATTTTCCTGTCTGCGTTCCTTTCTCAGCTGGCGAACCAGCGCTGTGCCTTAGAATCTCGCTTCATCTTTCGGCCAGTCGGTTTGTGTTTTTTATCAACCTGCCATTTCCCTGTTTTATCTTGATCCACATACCGGCTCCAAAAGCCCTAGCGAAACCCGGTAAACTTCTTTCAGCGATCAGCTCAGTAACGTACGTCATAATATTAATTAGTTTGCTTATAGTAATTACTCTAAGGCTTTTAGACAAACAATTTCAGGTGGAGTAAGGTTACCATCTGAAGCCTCGCTGTTCAGCGAAGTTGAGCGAGTTCACTTGCAAAGTAGTTAGGGTAGCTTGTTTTGGGCTAAGATCGTAACGTACACGTCAATCTGGTCAGTCACCACGATTAAATCAACTTTTTGAACATAGACCTGCTGATTAAACGTTATTTCTCGGTCATCAAGGATAAGGGCGAGCTGAGGATAGTTTATTTTAGAGAGTTCTTGTCCAATTAAACCGGCCAGTTTTTCTTTGGAGCTATTAATTACTTCTATTTCGATTTGTTCTTGTTCTAAATTGGTTAGATTTAGGTTATTTAAGCCGTTATCATCGATAACCACATGAATATCTATATTCGTTAGCCGTCTATTTTTTTGTTCAGCCAGGTTTTTCTTGAGTTCGGCCAATTCTTTTTGACAACTGCCTAATTGGCCTTCCAGCTCTTTTTTATTTAGATGCAATTCATCTATTTGGTAACCGATAAAGATGTTTATGGCCGCACTGCCGAGGGCCAGCCCGATAATAAAGGCAGCTAACATCGGCAGCAGTCGGCTATTAATTTTTGCCAAGACTTAAATTCACCACCACAAAGTATCCTAGGTGCGCTCCAGCAAAACTGCTTAGGATAAAGAATAGTTGTTTTACTACTGCTTTAATATCTCCTTGCAGGATACCAGATTCTAGGATTTCAAAAGTTGAGAAGGAACCGCCGATCGCGGCAACAATTGCCCAGATTTTGATTTCCTTGGCCAAAGTGAGCATGATCGCCACTGGAGGCTCCCGAAATAGCAAGGCTGCCAGTGATCCCATGGTACAAGCTCCCAGCATAATTCCGAAAGCAGTGAAGAAAACAAGGGCCATCTTAGGGAAAAAGGCATGCAAAGTAACGCACCCTTTCGTCGAAATAATATCCTTAAACATGATACTTAAACGTAAATATTGGATATAGTAATACTTTAAAATGAACCTTATCTTTAGATTTATATGTTAAAGATGCAGTTAATAACTCTTTTTCAAAGAAACGCCTGATCACATAGCAAAATTTAAGGCAAATTAACGGCAAGATAGGTTAATAATTTTTTCTGCAAGTTTCACCCTTTCAAGTTATGCTGCTTTTTTTCCGAAATATATAAGGAATTTAGGTGAAATCTCATGATGAAATAACCACGAATAACAACAATTTACTTTTGTTTAGCCTGCTAGCAAATCGGCCTATAGATATTAATATATTGCCTTAGTTTGCTTCAGCCCAAACGGAGGAAGCAATAGATCCGTTAAACACCAAAAAGAAAGACACAAGCCATGATATTCTACCTCAAGCAGATGCTCAGCTTCAACTACCCCAGAAACAAGCTGCGGCAGAGGTCGAAAAACAAGCCACGCTCCCAGCGGAGATAGAGAATAAAGTAACAGAGAGAACGGTCGCATTAGTATATAAGGATGTTGATTTAGACAAACTAAAAAAATTTCTCAACGCAAGGAACTCTCTCCTGGCGGAAGATACATACTTGTTGGCCATTGTTGAAGCAGCAAAAGAAATACGTTAAGTTGATCCGCTTGTTTGGATTAACCGAAAATACGCCTCGGATAGGGATTGGCATAAAGGGGTTAGAAAACATTTTAGACAACTGGAGATGGCGGTTAATGAAGATTAAGCAAAGTGAACTCGTTCAGCTTCGCTGAACATTGGGGCTTCAGGTGGAGACTCTACTCCACCTGAAGTTTGATCAAGGTACCCCCCGCTTATAGAAGGAGGGGTATTTTGATTTCAGAGAAAGGCGCACCCGAATTGCGAGAAGCAGGGACATGAACTGTTCCGAGGGTCTTTTGATCTCAGAGAAAAAGACGCACTCTAGTAATGCTACAAACGGAATTTCAATTAAAGAATATCAAGAGAGAGGCTATTATTATTGAAAGAAAGTTTCCGGAAAGGATAAAATTAGAATAGTCGGTGATCTTATCTAGCGGAGCGGATTTGCTAAGAAATTAATGAAAAGGCTTGGGAATCGTTTGAAAAAGGAAGAATGACTGTAATAAGCAGTGTGCACAAGGAAAGGAGAGAAAGCTCGTGAGTGAAACGATTATCTACACCAAGACCGGTTGTCCTTACTGTGCTCGGACCATGCAAGAATACAAAGCCAGGGGAATCCAATTTAAAGAGGTTAATACCAGCCTGGACCCGGCAGCCCGGCAGCTCTGTCGGGAAAAGTATGGGGCCAGTAAGGTGCCGGTTGTTGTGCAGGATGGAAAAGTTGTTCAAATCGGTGATAGTTCCGGTATGGGCTGAGGCCTATAGCTGCCGGCTGGTAGTCGGAGATCACAGCCGAGGACCAAGACCCCGGATTGAGGATGATCCGGGGTCTTTCTTGTATAATTCAGATAAGGATAAGTGGACTTTTTGATAATAAGTAAGGGCAACTGGGGCTTCTGCCTGCACCAAAGGCTTGGTGTATATCAAGTATTCTTTATTCTCAATGTAGCTTAGTTGACTACCATGGCAATTCTTGGTTCGCCATATTTAGTGTATAATAGACAGTGAACTCGTTCAGCTTCGCTGACATCGAGGCTTCAGATGGGGATTCTACTCCTGAAGTTTAAATAAGGTAACCCCTACTTATTGAAGTGGGAGTCTTCTGATTCAGATAAAGATTCTATGAAAGGGCTTTATTATCGCTGAAAACGTTATTCTTTGGATTGAAAAAATATTGGCCGCAATCGAATAAAGGAGCAGGTGACGTTGCGTGGAATTTGTCGCTGACTTGCATATCCATTCCCACTATTCCCGGGCAACCAGCCGGGACTGCAACCCGGAGAATCTGCAGCAATGGGCAATTTATAAAGGTATTACTCTTCTGGGCACCGGTGATTTTACCCATCCGGCTTGGCGGGAGGAACTAAGGTCCAAACTGGAGCCGGCAGAGGAAGGGTTTTACCGTCTGCGCCAGGAGTTTTGCCTGCCGGGTCTGGTGGAACCGCCTGGTAGCCCGGTTGTTCGCTTCGTTGTTTCCGGGGAGATTAGCACGATCTATAAAAAAGGGGGGCGGGTGCGCAAAGTCCATCATCTGTTGGTTTTGCCGAGTCTGGAAGCGGCGGATGAACTCAGTCGCCGGCTGGAGGACATCGGTAATATCCGTTCAGATGGACGGCCGATCCTTGGTTTGGACAGCAGCCATCTCTTAGAAATGGCCCTGGAAGTCTGCCCGGAGGTCATTTTTATCCCCGCCCATATCTGGACCCCGCATTTTTCTGTTTTTGGGGCCAATTCCGGTTTTGATACGTTAGAAGAGTGTTTTGAAGACCTGACGGAGCATATATTTGCCGCCGAGACCGGCCTCTCGTCGGATCCGCCGATGAATTGGCGACTCTCTGCCCTGGATCGGCTGACTCTGGTTTCAAATTCGGATGCCCATTCTCCCCGGAACCTGGCGCGGGAGGCTAATCTTTTTGCGACGGACCTTACTTATCCGGCTATTCGAGCGGCCCTGCGCGAACGCGACCCAGCCCGTTTTTTAGGGACCCTGGAGTTCTACCCGGAAGAAGGCAAATACCATTATGATGGGCATCGGGCCTGTCAGGTCCGGTGGGAGCCGGCCCAAACCCGGGCCGCAGACAAAATCTGTCCTTGCTGCGGTCGGAAGGTAACGGTCGGGGTTCTTCATCGGGTCGAGGAACTGGCGGACCGGCCGGTTGGGTATCAGCCGGCCAATGTTCCGCCTTTTGAGAGCCTGGTGCCTTTGCCCGAGATTATTGCTGCGGCCCTGGGGGTGGGGGTCCAGAGTAAGAAGGTAGATCAGCATTATTTTTCGATGCTCGCTCAACTGGGGCCGGAGCTGGTGATCCTGCGCGAAACCCCCCTGGAACAGGTGGCCGCTGCCGGTGGGGTTTTGGTAGCGGAGGCAATCCGGCGGATGCGGGCCGGGGAGGTGGAAACCTTGCCCGGTTTTGACGGAGAATACGGGAAGATAATCCTGCTACGGCCAGAAGAAAGGCAACAGCTTCTGGGACAGGGGAGTTTGTTTGAGGAGACGCTCCCGAAGGCAGAGGTAAAGGCAATAACTCGTAAAACAAGGTCTAAGGCGGAAAAACACGATATTTCACAACAGGTCGGGAGTTCTCACACCGATACTGATCAGACTGAGGCTCTAGGGCCAGAGACTGTTGGAGCGGAATCTTCTCGAAACGATGCGGAGACTGCAAAATCTAAAAATTCTTCCGAAATCCTGGCCAGTCTGAATCCAGAACAGCGGGAGGCTGTGACTGCTGAGAAAGGGCCAGTGATCGTTATCGCCGGTCCAGGTACCGGTAAGACCCGGACCCTGGTACACCGGATTGCTTATTTAATCAGAGAACGGGGGGTTTCACCCCACCATATAACTGCAGTGACTTTTACCAACAAAGCTGCCCAGGAGATTCGCCACCGGCTGACAGAAATCCTGGGCGATGGCGCAATAGTTCAGGCTATAACCATTGGGACATTTCACAGTATCTGCCTGGATTTGCTCCGCACACAAAGGAATAACCAGGCTTTAGTTGTGCTTGATGCCCTGGATGCTCAGGATCTACTTCAGGAGGCCTGGCCGGAGAGCGGTAAAAAGAGGGTTAAAGGACTACCCAAGATCCACCGGGAGATTTCCTTTCTCAAAAGCTGTGGGCATACTTTTTCCTCTTCAGCGGTTCCCGGAGAACTGCGTTCCCTTTATCAAGCCTACCAGGAGAGGCTGGCCGAATATGGTGCCCTCGATTACGACGACATTCTGTTGGAAGCAGTTGATCTATGTGAAACCTGGCGGACAGCCTCGGATAGTGCTGCCGTCGAACATGAGGAGTTAACCCGGTTTACCCACCTCCTGGTCGATGAATTTCAGGATGTTAACCCGGTCCAGTATCGCCTGGTTAAAGCCTGGGCCGGGCAAGGAGTTAATACCTTTGTGATCGGTGATCCGGACCAGGCCATTTATGGCTTCCGCGGGGCTGACTACCGATTTTTCTGGCAGCTGAAGGATGACTATCCGGCAGCGCGGGTTTGCCGGCTCACCTTAAACTACCGCTCCACCCCGACCATCCTGCGGGCTGCCTCGGGAGTGGTGACTCATAACCCGGAAAACCAGTTACTTGCGGACAGAGAGCCAGACTTAATAGCCGCGCATAATCCACGGAAAACAACGGACCATGTTCTTACTGATAATAGCACTGTGGCCGAGACCGCACCGGTAAACAAAGCATCTACCCGGGAAAGCCTTAATGATAAGGTAGCTGAGGAGTCGATGCCCGCCTCCAAACCAGCCCCACAATTGAGACCGGTCCGCCAACACGACGCCAAAATTCAGCACTGGGAAGTGGCCAGTGAGCTGGCCGAGGGAATTGCCATTGTTCAGGAAATCAACCGTTTGGTCGGAGGAGCGACCATGCTTCAATCCCACGGGCAGGGCAGCGGTTTGCCTGTGCCGAATCGGAAAGCTGAGGAAGAAGAAGCTCGAGGGTTCTCCGATATAGCTGTTCTTTTTCGGACCAGTCGCCAGGGAGAGCAATTGGAGGAGTGTTTCCTGAGGGAAGGAATCCCTTACCGGGTAGTTGGTCGCGAAAGCTTCTTGGCTGAGCGGGAGGTCCGAGAGGTTCTGGCGTTTTGCCGGTGTTTAGTTTACCCAGAAGATGATTTTCACCTGATCCGTTGTCTAGGTTCGACAGTTTTTGGCCTCGGCCGGTCAGGGATATCCCTGGTCCGCGAAAAGGCCCGACAAATCGGGGGCACAGCCTGGCAGGCGAGCATCGATTTAACAGAAAGTCAGTTCTCGTCCCCGGCGGCGGTCGTTAACAAGCTAGCTGCCTTG
>JAAZDI010000090.1 GCA_012512295.1 Syntrophomonadaceae bacterium | reverse complement strand
CCGGTCAAAGAAGCCATTGCCGATGAATATGTGAAACAGATTTCCAAGGAATTGGCCCAGGAGACCTTTAGCAGTCTCCAACGTTTGCCGGATACCCGTTCGCGTTTGTTGGCTGCTCTCAACAACGCCTATGGCTGGGTGAAGTTTAACCCGGAAATTACGCGGATAGTACTAGCTTACCGTTTTAAGTACATTTATCGGGCTGGGGAAGAACCAGAAAAAACCGGTACCCAGCAGGTGTTAGCGGAGATTCTCCGCGCTGGTCAGCAGGCCGGTGAGATCAAACCGGACATCTCAGTCGAACTGATGGCAACGTATTTAGACATGCTGCGCGGCGTTATGGCCTGGGAATGGGTGAATGACACGGAAAGCTTTGAACTTTCTGATCGCATCGCTCATCTAGTTGACATGGTTTTATACGGCATCAGCACAAGCAAAGAGAGCCGCTAATCTCAGAGCCCTAATCTCGCAACAGCTTTCTACAAGCAGATCAACAACATGTTCATATATTAGCCTTTATTAGGTTTTAATGTTGATCACCAAAAAATAAACCAAGATATGCCGACTCATTTAACAATGATTTTATTGACTTAACGATAACAAGGTCGATTGCTATCAAAGATTGGTAAAGGAGCTGATGAAAAGTGCCAAAATCATTTATGATGCAGCCTTTAGAAAAACATTTCTTAACCTGGGAGGAGGCCACTCAGACCGATGCCACTCTAGTTGGCGGCAAAGGCTGGAATTTAAGTCGTCTAGCCAAATACGGTTTCCCCATTCCGGTCGGGGGGATTCTCACAACCGAAGCCTACCGCCAATTTGTTATCGACAACCAATTAACTGAGACCATCGAGTCAATTTCTCAGACCCTACCCAATGATAACCTGGATGAATACGACAACACTTTAACCCGATTAAGAAAACAAATCCGGAGTGGTTCCCTGCCCCAATCGGTCCTGGCTGAATTGGTCAGGGAGTTGAATGAAATGGGTCTAATCAATAAAGCGGTCGCCGTCAGGTCCTCGGCTTCCGCAGAAGATTCTTGCCAAGCATCTTTCGCTGGCATCCACGACTCCTACCTCAATGTTATAGGTTGGGAAAACATATTAGAAGCGATTAAGGCTTGTTACGCCTCCCTATGGACGCCCCGAGCCGTGGCCTACCGCCGCAGACTCATCATCGCCGATTCAGATGTGCTGCCGGCAGTGGTGATCATGGAAATGGTTGAGGCCCAGTCAGCCGGAGTAGCTTTTACCTGCGAGCCGCAAACCGGCCGACCAGACTTATTCGTAATCCACGCCAATTTTGGTCAGAACTAATTTCAATTCTAGACGGTCAATGGAATGGTCGCGGGTTAGCGGAGTTGGTGGCGGACAGAAAAGCAGCGCATCGGGAAAAGGAGTCAATTCCAGCCCCGGATGTTCTCCTCGGAGAAGAACCGGTATTCTCCAGCCCGCTTATCCAGGGTGATAACGACTACCTCCAGGGGGTTGGCGCGGCCGCCGGAAAAGCGGCCGGTACCGCACGATTAATTAACCCCCCGGGTGAAGGAAACCGGCTCCAAGCAGGAGATGTCCTGGTCGCCCCCTCGACTGACCCGGGATGGACTCCCCTGTTTTTAAAGGCTTGCGCAGTAGTCATGGAAACTGGCGGTTTCCTATCTCACGGGGCAATTGTGGCCCGAGAATACGGGGTACCAGCGGTGGTTAATGTGCCTGGGGTCATGCGGGTCCTTAAAGATGGCCAAAAGATCATCGTTGACGGTGATGAAGGTAGAATATATCAGGATAAAGACTGAAGGGTGATTGTCACATGCTTCAAGTTAAAACCGAAGGAGAAATATGGATGAAAAAGGCAATCTGCATCATCTGCAAAAAAGATTTCCTGATTCCGCCCTGGGATTACCGATATCAAGAGCTAAAATTCAATAAGGACAAACCCTGTGTTTGTGAAAGATGTGGCTTTTCGCTCCAACAAGAAGCCATTACCGTCACCGGCATTTCCCCGGCAGACCTCGACCGCCTGGATCGAGTGTATAGGATTGTGTTTAAGTGAACTCGTCAACAAAAATGTTTCCAAATCTTGAATAAAATACTTCCAGCATAATTTTGGATAAAAAGGGTTTTCCATTAAGATGGCCGATAATATAGCCGGAGAAAACGAGAAATATCTCACCCTAACGGGCCTTTACATTATCCTTAATCCATTCTGTCAGTTCCTGTTTTGTTAATTCACCTGCTGCCAGCCGCAACATTATCACGTATGTTTCCTTCTCTCCGGCTATTAGCTCCCATCCATTAAGCTGCAAGAATGTATCTATTGCCACCAGGGCAATGCGCTTATTCCCATCAACGAAGGCGTGATTATTACAAAGATGAAAACCATACGCGGCAGCCATTTCAAAAATATCCTGATGCAAGTATTCTCCGTTCATCGTCATTTGGACCTGTGATAAGGCAGACCCAAGCAGGCCCTCATCCCGCAGTCCACTACTGCCCCCATACTGACGGATTAAACTTCGATGAAAAAAAAGAACGATCTCTTTGTTCAGAAACTTAATCTTACTCATTTGCCAAACTCGTTTAAAACATTTTTATACTTGCTGTTAGTATTTCTGAATGCCTCAGCCCATTCGGCAAAATCAGGATCAAAGGCCTTTAAACGAATCCCTTCGGGCTCTTCAACAATTTGTAGCAAATCATTCTCTTTCAGGTAAAGTCGATCAATGATCTCCTTCGGCAAAATAACACCCAGACTGTTGCCTATTTTTCTTATCTTTAACGTGGCCATTATCAACACCCCTACCTTGTTATAACTTAATTATAACTTTTCGCTTTTTATTCTTCAACTATTATTCAATATCCCTACATTCATTGGCCTCACCCCGGGCAAGCTGGTCAAAGACCCCGAGCTTAGAAACCAAGTAAACATCACCTAATGCTGATATGGGTTTTCGGATACACTCAATTAGTTCATGCTGCTCCCTTATATTTTTCTCCAATGTGCGTTCCGTCCCCGTTCAATACACTCAATAAACCCATCATGCCCTAACCTATTCAACTCCGGCCGGGGAACTTAGGAAGCTGAAAGCGGCTACCCCTAGTGTACCGATTAAGGTTAAAATAATAGCCCACAGAATAATTCCCATAATACACCAAAACATAAGGCGTCGAGGGGATGCTCCCAGGGTTATTCCTATGGCGGCTCCCAGGGGTGCCCCGGTTATCAGCGGTGCCAGTAAACCTAACCCGACGACCCCATAACGTTCCCAGATCCGATAGATCCGAGAATTTTTTTCCCGCTCTTTTCCGGGGCCGCGACGTTTGATTAACCACGTCCGAAGACGGTCCCCGAGCAACACAACGAGCAAGGTCCCCAAAATGGTCCCCAGAGCAGATACAACTCCGTTTAATAAAGGATGCAGCCCAAACGCTATCCCGGCCGGGATGGCTGCCCATAACTCAATTATTCCGATCCCAAATACGGTCGCTGTCTTAAGAAAAAGATCCACTTTAGCCCCCAAAGTATTCTACTCTCAAATCCAAGACTACTTTTCTCAACAACATTTGATCCTTTGCCTTCCCTGCCGCCAAACCCTGAACACAAATTTCGGCAAAGCCAGCATCCGGCGCCAGCGCCAGGGTTCCCGGATCAGCCTGCCTAACCACTCCAGCTGCAACCGGCGCATCCAGGCCGGAGCCCGCTGAACACGGCCGGAAATGACATCCAGACTTCCGCCTACGCCAATACTCACTGGCACCTTGAGCCTGCCCAGGTCTAACTGCCGGCGTATCCAAAACTCCTGTCGGGGGGCTCCTAGGGCGACTAATAAAAGATCCGGGCGTGTCTGTTCAATGAGTTCAAGTATTTTTTGTTCCTCGGCTGAATCAAGTTGCCAATAGCCATGGTAAGTGCCAACTATAGATAGCCGCGGGTAGCGTTTGCGCAGTTTCTGCCCGGCTTCTGCGGCTACTCCGGGTGCGGCGCCCAGGAGAAACACCTTCCAGCCGGCTGCTTCGGCGACCGGGGCCAGCGCATTAATTAGATCAATCCCGGTTACCCTTTCCGGGACGGGTTGTCCCAGGTAACGGCTCGCCCAAACCACGCCTGCTCCATCCGGGGTCACCAGGTCAGCGCGATTGATTAGTTCAAGAAGGGCCGGGTTAAATTGGGCCTGGTACACAATTTCCGCGTTCAGGGTAATTACGTGCCGCGACTGGCCAGTATTCGTATGGTTACTAGTAGTAAGGTTGCTAGTATTAATGAAGCTCCTTATCTGCTCAATCGTTTCCGCCATCGTCAGCCGGTTGATCCATGCCCCCAGGACATTTGCTTTGGCTGCGCCGTCTGCCTGGGACAGCAAACCTGTCCCCGTGTCCCTGCAGTCTAATTCTCCTTTCGAAGCGCTATAGCGCCTTTCAAGAAAAGCTTTGGCCTCGTCTTTTGACCGGTGGTCAAACTTACCGCCAGTTGGGGTAGATTTAGGATACGGCTTATTAGGATACGGCTTATTTTGATCCATTATTTCTAAGGCTATTTCTGTCCTGGCATCAGCATCGGCGGTCTGTTTTGTCTTTGGATAAATGATGTCGAGCGCCAGGCGTGCATTGTCGCGGGCCAGTTCACCGAGGCGTTCGGTCTTTTCGAGCAGTTTGGCCCGGGCTGCAGGCAGGCATTGACTGATGGCCTCAATCTCTTTTATTAACTGCGCGGCGGTTATGTCTT
>JAAZDI010000089.1 GCA_012512295.1 Syntrophomonadaceae bacterium | reverse complement strand
GTACCACAATGGGGCGGCAGCAAAGGCACAACCTATTTCCTGAACTCTGTGTTCAGTTGCCGCCACCTTGATGTCCTTGAGCTCCATTTTTCTGGAGGCGAAGGCTTCTTTAACCATGGCTATTACGGCTGATTCAGCTTCGGCCCGAGAGCATTTGCCGGAAAATTCCATAATAACCCCAAAGGTGTCTTCGGAAATACCTACAGCGATCGCAGCCGAAATCAGTTCCCCTGGTACATCGCTTACAATTGAACCATAGGCGATAGGGACAAGTGATCCTGGGGGAAGCTGCAGGTCAGGAGTAAACTGAGCTCCTGGGGGTAGAATACTGCTCACCCGTATTAAATTCACATTACCTACCCGTGCCTGTAATAGAGCATTATCAAAGGCGGTTAATTCACTTTTTCCCTCGGCGCTGCCGGCGGTGACAAAAAATTTGGTTGGTGTAGGTAACAATTTACATCCCTCTCTTTCTGAACTAACATATAAAAAGGCCGGACCAGATTTCAACGCCCGGCGAACCGTCTCTTTGATCCGTGGAACTCAGTTTTCAATTGACATAATTATAACAGAAACTGAAATCTTCCTTCGAGTGAGACTCGGGGTTACCCAAAGTGTTCCACTGAAAAGGATCAAAAAATACAGAGTAATTATATCAAATCCTTGAAAAAAATAAACAATAATTTTTGACAACCTTCGCAAAAAATAACCAGCAATCAGGTTGATTGCTGGACGAGTAATTGCATTATTGGATCTTTTAATAATCGCAGCGTCTGATCGGGTGACCAGGACACATGTGGTGATAATGGGGAATGTACCGGCGATGACGGGGGTAGCGATACGGACTCGTACGGTCTTCATATCGGTCTTCATACATTTGTTTTTGCCTACCCGGCAGCATCAATTCTTTTTCGTCTTCTTCAATAGGCATTAAGGCTTCCTTGTCATCATAATACTCACCGAGGTATTCTTCGTCATAGTCGTCATCATAATCCCAATCCCAATCCATGTATTCATCCATATACATTCTGTGTCTGGGCATTTCCATCATCATGTGGTGGTAATGATGGTGAATATGCCGGTAACAACGGCGGTCATAGCGGTCTTGCTTTTCCTCTGCCGCTTCCTTTTGACGTTGTTCAGGGCGTTGGACCGGACGTTGCATCCATGGAAACATTATAATCCTCCCTCCTCGGAAAAACTTGGTTTTTAGTGCAGGTGATTAGTTCATTATATGTATGTGATTGGAAATAGGTGCAAATAGTTACAAAAAGGAGAGGGGAAAGGGTATGTTTAAATACCTAATCAGGACACCGATATCTATTATGCAAGCTACTATTAGTCAAGTCGGGCTCTATGCTTTAGAACTTGGTCAGTTCATGCCTGATCTAAATGGAGGCTCCCCTGATAAATCCAGTTGGCTGAAGGAATTGGTTGTTCCGGTTGATCTAGTAGATTCCTCGATCGGCCCGGAATATCACGCTGCGGATAGGATGGCCATGGTTAACCATATAACGAGAATGGCTAATCAATTAGCGTATGACCTGAACCTTTACCTCGCCGGGGAGGATATTGATTTTTCTATTCCTCTTGATTGGAGTGGTTATACTTCTTTTCAGCGTCGAGTACTTACCGCTACCAGCAAGATACCCAGGGGAACTACCCGTAGTTATCGTGAAGTAGCTGAAATAATAGGAAATTACCGGGCTGCCCGGGCAGTTGGTCAGGCTTTAAGGAGCAATCGTGTCCCGCTGCTTGTTCCCTGTCATCGGGTAATTACCAGTCAGGGAACCTTAGGTGGTTTTACCGGCGGCTTAGAGTGGAAAAGGTGGCTGTTGGCGTTGGAAGGAGTATGGGATCTTCATTGAACAACGCAGCTTCAAAAAATGGTTGAAACCCCTGGCGAGCCGCGTCCAGGGGTTTCTAAGGAGAATATATCAACGGGGAGGGTGGTGCCCCGTTGTTTGTATTATTTCCCGATTTTTTTGGCGTTATTCTATAAAAACAAAGGACGAGCTAAACATTTATTTTACTTACTAAACTTACTAACCGCGCCTGCCCGCAGGGCACAACCACCTATGAAAATAGCGGATATATATAAAATTAAGCGATAAGTATTTAGGTCAATTGTTAACGGGGAAGACGGCTTCTAACCCGGACATGTCTGCCATAAGCTACTTTGCGTAACATTATCCAGGCTCCCAGCCACATAAATATCCCGAAGAATAACGCAATCCAGTAAGGCGTTCCCTGGTAAGGCAGATAAAGCAGGGGAAAGATCCATGACGCCCCAATTATTCCCCGGGCCACCCCGGCACTCAATCGGCCGCCAGAGCGAAAAACACTTAAAATCCCGGACAGGAATACCGCCAGGGGAAAAAAGGAGGCGATTAAGGCACCAACTGTCTTGGGGCCTAATGTATGTTCTAAGGAAGTTAAAGTCGTAGTGAGATTGCCTATTAACAACCAGAATAGATCAATCAGATTAATACCTTCCAATGTTTTGATCACCTTCTAGCTCAATTAAACCGCGAACAAAGAGTGATAAATCATGATCGCGCAGTGTTTTAACGAAGGTCAGCGATGAGTGGTTGCCCATAGATTTCGACACAAATTTCCAGGGTCCTGCTTAATCAAAGGGTTTCTGCAAAAATAAATACCCCCGGGGTGGTTACCCAGGGGTTCCAAGGAGGATATATAAGGGGTGGGAACTACTCCCGTTTCTATTATTACCGAGGTTGGGTTAAATATACTAATCCGTATAGAAAATTCTTCTTCAGAAAAACTAAAATAGGCATTTGAGAATTTAAGTGTTAGGAGGGAGAAAAAACTGTGTTTCATAGTTTGAGGAAGATTTTTCTAACAGGGAAGTCTGCCAGGCAGACCGACCAGTTAACCCGGCGGTTTAGATTAACCCAACGTCAGATAATCCTAGGGGTCTTGACTCTTTTATTGATCTGCGGTTTACAGGCTTATCGTGCCGAAATGGCCGTCGGTCAAAGGGCAACCCTTTATTGGGGAAGTACCGGGTCCGATGTGCGTCTCTTACAGTCAAAACTCAGCAATTGGGGTTATTACAAGGGCAACATTGATGGAGTGTTTGGGCCCGATACTGCCCGGGCAGTGCGTGAGTTTCAACGAAAGAACGGCTTGGTCGCGGATGGTATTGTCGGACCGGCCACTTGGGCGGCTTTGGGTTATTCCACGACGAGCGGTGTCCAAACTGTTTCGGTCAGCAGCAAGGGGGTTTCCCAGAGCGATGATGTGGAATTACTAGCCCGGGCGATTACCGGGGAGGCCCGTGGGGAATCATACATTGGTCAAGTCGCGGTGGCCGCGGTGATTTTGAATCGGGTCGAGGATCCGCGTTTCCCGAATACCATTGCCGGGGTGATCTATCAACCCGGGGCGTTTACAGCGGTGGCTGATGGCCAGATTAACCTTCAACCCACGGAGAGTGCCCGAAGGGCTGCGATTGATGCTTTAAATGGGTGGGATCCTACTTATGGCTCAGTGTATTACTACAATCCAGCCAAGGCAACTAGCGCCTGGATCTGGTCACGCCCACGGACCATAACGATTGGTAGGCACGTTTTTGCTAATTAGAGCTTGAGTGAAAGGATGAGTTTAAGATGAGGCTTAATGATTTGAGTCTAAAAGATCATTGGCTCAAACGGAATTGGCCCGCTTTTGTCTTAACGATAATTCTGCTGGGTACGTTTGTTTGGGGTTTAACACAGTATCGGGCGAAGACTCAGTTAAATACTTTTGTGGAGAACAGTTATCAACGTTCTTTTTACGAA
The DNA here is from genome assembly GCA_012512295.1 of Syntrophomonadaceae bacterium. Classification (GTDB taxonomy): domain Bacteria; phylum Bacillota; class Ch66; order Ch66; family Ch109; genus JAAZDI01. The sequence continues at coordinate 12,797 of JAAZDI010000089.1, read as the reverse complement.
ATGATCCAGAACATCGAGAATGTCGAGGTTCTACTGGCGAAAGGGCTGGTCTCGAATTCGCCTCGCCAAAGTATCGTCTTGTTTTCGAACGTTTGGCGGGAGGCATATTCCGCTCAGGAAAAGCTAAGCCAGTTACCTATTGCCCATGAATTAATTGAACGGACTTCCAAGTTTTTGAATCAGATCGGTGATTTTAGTTTTACCCTAGCCCGTCAGCTTGCGGATAAGCAAGACCTTTCCGCGGAACAGCGCAATAGTCTGCAGAGCTTGCAAAAAGAGGCGGATTTTTTGTCCACTGAGCTTCATGCCTTGCGGAACAGTATCGGAACCAATCAATTTGCTTGGGCTGATATGCGCCAAACAGGGACCGCCAAGTTTCGTGAAGTAGCCCCACAGCTATCAGAAGTTAGCTTTCAAAAGATAAATACTCAAATAGAGGGAACACCAACTTTAATCTACGATGGCCCTTTCTCTGATCATATTAGTCAGATGAAACCGCTGGGAGTTACCGGCGAGGCAATATCAGCTGAAGAAGCGGCGCGAATTGCCATGGAAAAAGCCGATCTCTTGCCTAATGTTCACTATACGCCGACTCAGATGGGAACCGGGGAAGGTACCATCCCCGTCTATCGTATTCAGATTACCCCAGCTCAAGGGCAGACTAAGGACCAAATTATTATGGATATTAGCCAAACCGGGGGTCATGTCGTTACTTACTTGAATTCTCGGCCGGTGGAGGGAGTCAGCTTAAATGGGGTTCAGGCTCAGGAGAAGGCGATCAATTACTTAAAGAAAAAGGGTTTTCCAGAGCTTAAGGTTACCTATGCGCAGGTGGATGACAGTTCGGCCACCATCGCCTTTGCCGGGGTGTTGGACGGAGTGATTCTTTATCCTGATCAAATCAAAGTTAAGGTGGCCTTGGATAATGGGCAGATCATTGGCGTGGATGCCCTGGGCTACCTGATGTCGCATCATCCACGCCAGTTAGACAAGCCCCGAGTGTCGGAAGATGAGGTACGGACCCAGGTGGCGGATCACTTAAACATCGAACACATTCGCCAGGCAATCATCCCCTTGGAGACCCGGCGAGAGGTTCAGTGTTGGGAAGTAAAGGGCAATTGGCAGGAAGAAGAATTCTATCTTTACTATAATGTGCTTGATGGGAACGAAGAAAAGATCTTGAAGGTAATCAAGACGCCTCAGGGGCCGCTGACTGTATAGTCAGCTTATGGAAGCGATTTTAGTGGTAGAAAAGGAGTGAACTTGTCAGCTTTGCTGAACATCTGGGCTTCAGGTGGAGAATCTACTCCACCTGAAGTTGTTTGTGTATTGTGCATTTGTGGATCTGTTTGCGCGAAAGGAATCCCATGTGTTAAGATTGAAATAATTTACTGGCATATTTTACATATAAGGGCGTGATGTTGTGCTTGGACCAAACCGGGAAGTCGAGATTTATACAGATGGAGCCTGTTCTGGCAATCCTGGACCAGGGGGCTGGGCAGCGGTCCTGGTCTACGGCGATAAGAAGCGGGAAATTTCGGGCTATAGCGAGTATACAACTAATCAGCGAATGGAGCTGCAGGCCGCTATTGAAGGGCTCAAAGCCCTTAAGTATTCCTGTCGAGTAAAATTGTACAGCGACAGTGCCTATCTAATCAATGCATTTACTAAAAATTGGATAATAAAGTGGCAGCAAAATGGGTGGCTTAACGTAAAAAAAGAGCCGGTAGAGAACCAGGATCAGTGGAAAATCCTGCTCGAACTAGCTAGTAAACATGAGGTTAATTGGATTAAGGTTCAGGGTCACGCAGATAATGAATATAACAATCGGTGTGATCAATTAGCCCGATCTGCCATTGAGGCTAAGGCCGGGATAGATCAGCGAAACGACTGAGATCACCTAGCGGCTCCATTCGCCCATGGTCAATAATTCGGAAACAGTGACAAAACGATAGCCTTGTTCCTTTAAACCGTTGATAATGGCGGGCAGGGCATCAACGGTCTGTTTACAGGTGTCGCTAGCGTGCATTAAAATAATATCGCCTGGATGAGCTCTGGTCAGAACTCGGTTCGTAATTGCCTCAATTCCGGGATTTTTCCAGTCCAGAGAATCAGTCCCCCATTGGATAACTTGATAACCACACTCATTCGCCGCCATAATGACGTGATCAGCATAGTCCCCATTCGGCGTACGGATTAGTTTTGGTGAAGTACCGGTCACTTCCTGCAGGATATTATGCGCCTGCATTATTTCCTGCTTGATTTCATCTGGCGACAGCGTACTCAGGTTGATGTGCCGGTGGCCATGGCTGGCTACCTCATGGCCATTATTAGCGATCCGGCGCGGAATCTCCGGGTACTTTTGGGCCCAGGGACCGGACAAAAAGAAGGTTGCTTTTACTTGGTTTTCTTCCAAGATATCCAGGACCGGCGTGGGCGTCTGAGTTCCCCAGCTAATATCAAAGGTCAGGGCTAAAACCTTTTCGTTGGTTTTTACTTCGTAGATGGGCTTAATGCGGCTGGTTGCTTGGACATAGGCAATGCTGGCACTGATCACGATCAAGGATAGACTTAGAGCAATGATCAATTTAGCCCGAGTGGATAGGGGATAAAAACAGATGACTTTCACCAAAGACACCCCCTAAGTTTTTGTAAATACAACTATATAAATACTATTATTGGAGAAGGCTGGGTATGATTCTGATTTAGTGTAAATAGTTGGGAAATAATAATCATAATCGGCCTAACGATAACTGTTGACTTTTTATCCAGTAGCGTTATAATAATTAATGCGTTTAGCTGTTGTCTGTAACGTTAGATCGGGCAGCATTGATTACTTGATTAGCAGATTTTTACGAAGTATATTTAAATTCCGAAGTTATAGTTAAATAAAGTTGCTAAAGCGAAAACCTTATGTTAAAATGATGATCAGAATAAGAAAGAGTGGGCCGTTAGCTCAGTGGGAGAGCACTTCCTTGACGCGGAAGGGGCCGCTAGTTCAATCCTAGCACGGCCCACCATGAAAAAACGCCAGTTAAAAAACTGGCTTTCTTTATTAATTGGGTATATATCCGGTATTTTCATTTATTTTCATTAGTTTTGTGTTTAACGGTCGTGGACGGTTAATTAGAAAAACCCTTACTTCTAGGAAGTACTCTTACCTCTAGAAAGTACTCTTACCTCTAGAAAGTAAGGGTTTATTGTTTAACAACGCCTGCATCCAAAGCCTCCAAAAAAGAAGATGAAGAAAATGATTATGAGTATCCACCAAAAACTCCTGCCACCACCTAATAAATCAACGTCAGAATAGCCTCTATTCATTGCTTTATCCTCCTTTCACAATTTCCTTTAACCATTTGCTTATTTCAATTCATTTTATTCGGTTGCCAGATAAATGGTGAAACCCCGGCGACAGGAAAAAAAGCCAATCAACTAATTTAAGAGGAATAATCTGTTAGATATTAATTAATAATTTAAGAAAAAAAGGAAAACCTAATAATCCGGGCTATTCATCATTAACTTGAAATGCGGGAAAAAGAAAAAATGGTGTTACAAAATTAGTCAAAATACCCCTTGAGTTATCGGTTATTGCGCTATAGAATTATAAATCATCATTTATCAGGAGGTTCATGGGTCAATGAATAAGGAATTGATTGAGGAGATTTTGAATACGGTAGGACTTGAGTCTGATAATTATGAAAATGAGTTAAACTCTGAGACACAGGAAACTTTGTTAAACCGTGGGTCGGAGAGATCTCGTTCTTCTGGAGTAACTCTTAAATAGTTTCATTTTTTTCCAATACTATTAGTGTCGGATCAGGTTGCTGCTTGGTCTGATGCTAATTTTGGAGTAGGAGAGGCGAGTATATGTGCTTAACCGGGTACATAAAATAAATACTAAATCGAGAAAGTATTAAAGGCCGAAAGGGGGTTTCGTACGGTGAATCCGACTGTCTCCGTAGGAGCCACCAAGAACGTTGATGTCCTCCGTGATCGGCTCTACTCAGGCTCACAGAACCTCCAGAAGCGAGGAGTTAAGCTGGTTCTCAGTACCCGGGAAGCTGGCAATATTACTTTCTTGGGCTGCAACTTGATTCCGGTGGATCGAGCTGCCAAAACGGCTGAACCTCAGGCCCTGATTTTACGGCAGTATTTGGCGGGAACCGTAGCTGAGCTTATCACTACCGATTGGGAAAAAATTTTATTAAATAAAATAATTGACCATCAGAAGGATCTCTTTACCCCGGTCGAACGGAAGCAGATTCTGGAAAGAGCAGAACGTTATTTAGAGTTGACTGATGGGATCGCGGGTTTTGGCACCAATGAAAAAGCCGGATCTTCCAAGGGTAATTCCAATCGGCAGAACCTGATTCGACAACAAGTGCTAGAGTATCTTGAAGCTAATGATGAGTTGGTGATAGATGGTTTTCTGCGTTTCCGGCTGAAGCATTATCTTGATCAGTTAAGTCAGGCCGTAGATTCAGCGATTGATGAATTGATGATGGAGAGGGAATACCAGGAGTTTATCCGCCTCTTAAGATATTTTGTGGAAATCCAGGAACCGCGGGCTAACCAGGTCCACGTCGTTATGCGCCCCACTGGAATTTTTCACATCTACGACTCTCATGGGCATCCGGTGGAACATGATTATCTCAATGGTTTCTTGCTGGACGTCGTGGAGACTGATTTAAACTACGAAGACCTGTTAATCAGTGCCTTGATTACAATTGCCCCCCAGCAGATAACTATCCACCTAGCCGAAGCAAACCAAACCGGTGAATCGATAGAGACTATTCAAAAAGTTTTTGATGGTCGGGTAATTGTTTGCTCGGGTTGCGAGCACTGCCTTCGGTATAATAAATTATAACTGTTAAGAATCTTCATTCTCAATCAACAGTCAAAGAACGTTTAGAAGATTATTGAAAAACCGGTGAGGTGCCGGTTTTTTTTGTTCCCACAAATCTGATTTTTCCGTTTTGCTTGCCCGTGTTAACTGGTAGCGTTACAATTAAGGTGTTTCGACATATTGTTGTTAATAACCAAGCAAGGTTTTTGGTTTTTGGTAGCGAAAGAAGGTAAAACCGTGGTTGGTCAAGTTTTTCAAATTATCCTGATCCCAGTAATAGGGGCAATAATTGGTTGGGTTACTAACATTTTGGCTATTCGCCTTCTTTTTTATCCGCGTCAGCCTTTTCGTCTCCCGGTAGTAGGTTACGAGGTGCAAGGGCTGATCCCCAAACGTCGTTTGGATTTAGCCCGGGATATTGGGCGAGTGGTTGAAAAAGAACTTCTCTCATTGGACGATGTCTTAACCCGGATCAATACCCCGGAAATCCGACTGCGGATAGCTGATGCGGCAAGTAAACAGGTGGTTAGTCGAGTAAAAGGAAAAATTCCTAATTATATACCCCGCAGCGTTGTTCGGTTAATCGAGGAAGGGGTTTACTCCTGGTTGCTTAAAGAATTTCCATCTCTCTATGAAAAAACAATTTATCAAGTATCTGGGCAGGTTAAAGAGGAGATCAAAGTAGCGGAAATAATCGAGCATAAGCTGCACCAGTTTGAGTTGGAAAAATTTGAAGAATTGATTAATGGAGTGGCGTCTCGGGAATTCCGCCATATTGAGTGGGTAGGAGCGATCTTAGGATTCTTTATTGGCCTGGTTCAGGTCGGGGTATTTTATGTTTTTCAGTAGGAAAGGAGCATTGTCACATGGAAACAATTAAAGTATCACTAAAAGATGGATCAGTGAGAGAGTATCCGGTCGGGACAACTATCGGCCAGGTGGCGGAGAGCATTAGCCGGGGCTTAGCCTCTAAGGCTCTAGTGGGTAAATTTAATGAGCAGATTAAGGATTTAAGCCACCCCTTAATGGAAGATGGTCAACTGGAAATCCTGACTTTTGATCAGGAAGAAGGTCGTGAGGTTTACCGGCATAGCTCTGCACATATTTTGGCTCAAGCCGTACAAAAACTTTTCCCGGGTACCCGCTTGGGGATCGGGCCAGCGATTGAAAATGGTTTTTATTATGATTTTGACTGTCTTCAATCGTTTACGCCCCAGGACCTGGAACGAATTGAGAAAGAGATGGCAGCCATTGTTAAGGCGGACTATCCCTTTGTGCGGCAAGAGGTGAGTCGGGAGGAAGCGATCCGCATCTTTACCGAACGGGGAGAAAACTACAAGGTTGAATTGATCAACGAACTGCCGGAGGACGCAACCATCTCCCTGTATCAACAGGGAGAGTTTCTCGACCTGTGTGCTGGTCCCCATGTCCCTTCGACCGGAAAAATTAGAGCCCTGAAGTTAATGAGCTTGGCCGGGGCTTACTGGCGGGGCAGTGAAAAAAATAAAATGTTGCAGCGGATTTACGGGACCTCTTTTGCTAATAAAGCGGACCTCGATCAATATCTGTTCCAGCTGGAAGAAGCCAAACGCCGGGATCACCGGAAACTGGGGGCTGAGCTTGGCCTATTTACCATCCTCGAAGAGGGACCAGGTTTTCCTTTTTTCTTACCCAAAGGAATGATCCTCCGCAATCAATTAGAAAGTTACTGGCGGGAACTACACCGGCGCTGGGGTTACCAGGAGATCCGAACCCCGATTATCCTGCGCCGGGAAATGTGGGAACAGTCTGGCCACTGGGATCATTATAAAGAGAACATGTATTTTACAAAGATTGATGAAGATGATTTTGCCGTTAAGCCGATGAATTGCCCGGGGGCGATCCTGGTCTACCGGACTCAACTCCACAGCTATCGGGAGTTTCCGCTGCGCTTAGCAGAAATGGGTCTGGTCCACCGGCATGAAAAATCCGGGGTCTTGCACGGGTTGATGCGAGTCAGAGCTTTTACCCAGGATGATGCGCATATCTTTTGCTTGCCCTCTCAGATCACTCAGGAGATTAAAGGGGTAATCGATTTGGTTGATGAGGTTTACCGGCTGTTCGGATTTTCCTACCATGTTGAACTGTCGACTCGGCCCGAGAAGTCAATGGGGTCACCGGAGGCTTGGGAACAAGCGACCAATGCCTTGCGCACAGCCATGGAAGAAAAAGGGATGGAGTACAAGGTAAATGAGGGTGATGGGGCTTTTTATGGGCCAAAGATTGACTTTCACCTGCGTGACTCCATCGGCCGAACCTGGCAGTGCGGGACGATCCAACTTGATTTCCAGATGCCGGAGAAATTTGATCTCACTTACATTGGCGAAGATGGGCAGCGGCATCGTCCAGTAATGATTCACCGGGTGGCTTTTGGGAGCATCGAACGGTTTATCGGGATTTTGATCGAACACTATGCCGGGGCTTTTCCGACCTGGTTGGCTCCAATTCAAGCTCGAGTAATCCCAATTACCGAACGGCACCATGAATATGCCCGGACCGTGGGCACTAATCTGGCCGCCCAGGGTTTCCGAGTGGACATTGATGACCGCAGTGAGAAGGTTGGCTACAAAATCAGAGAAGGACAATTGGCCAAGATACCGTATCTTCTAGTGGTAGGCGATAAGGAGCAGGAAAATAGCTTAGTAGCAGTTCGAGATCGGGCTAAGGGTGATCTGGGAGCAATATCGTTAACCACTTTTGTAGCTCAATTGCAGGCGGAAAGTACCTGGAACAGCCGGGCATAGTGAAATATAATAAGTATACTGATTTAGCGTTGACATGACTTGCCTGGCCTGTTATAATTTCTTTTGTTATAGATAATATAGAAGTCTTAATGTTTAAGAAGAAGCCATCCGCTTCTCACCTTACGGTATCTCAAGGATTGCTGGTAAGGTTTTAGAATGTATTACTTTTTGATATGGAAGTAGTATCGCTTTAGCGGGTGGAAAATTCTCCCGCTTTTTTATTTTTAAATAATGGGTGGAGGTGGCGTCACATCAGCAAAGACCTGAGAATCAATGACGAGATTAGGGCCCGGGAGGTTCGCTTAGTCGGGGAAAATGGAGAGCAGTTAGGTATTTTTCCAATTAAAGAGGCTTTGCGCGTTAGTCTGGAAAAGGGGTTGGACCTGGTAGAGGTTGCTCCAACGGCGAAGCCCCCGGTTTGCCGGCTGATGGACTACGGAAAATTTCGGTATGAGCAATCAAAGCGTGAGCGGGAAGCGCGGAAGAAGCAAAAAATCATTACTGTTAAAGAGGTTAAGATCCGACCCAAAATTGAGAGCCATGACTTGGAAGTCAAGACGAGAAACGCGGAGCGCTTCCTGAAGGATGGGGATAAAGTAAAAGTCACAGTCATGTTTAGAGGGCGCGAAATTACTCATCCAGCCTTGGGAAAACAGCTTTGTGAACAAATGGCCGAAATGTTAAAAGATATAGCTAACGTTGAGAGAGAAGCCAAGCTTGAAGGACGCAATATGATCATGATCCTGTCTCCCAAGCATGAATGAATATATATAGAATATTTTGGAAGAGAGGAGGAGTTATCGTGCCCAAGATTAAGACACATAGAGGAGCTGCTAAGAGATTTAAGAAAACCGGTACCGGCAAGATAAAGCGAGCAAAGGCGTTTAAAAATCATATTTTGGAAAAGAAAACAGCCAAGCGGAAGCGCAACTTACGGCAGGGTACCATGGTTAGTGCAGCTGATGCCCAACGAATTGCTCGTTTAATTCCTTATGCTTAGTTAAAATAATTTTTGTTCTAAAGGAGGTACCGCCTATGCCCAGGGTTAAAGGGGGCCCTATCACCCGCCGCAGACGGAAAAAGGTGCTTAAATTAGCTCGCGGATACCGGGGGGCTAAATCCCGATGTTATCGAATTGCCAGTCACCAAATACTTAAATCACTGAGCTATGCTTATGCCCACCGTAAGGAAAAGAAGGGTGATTTCCGTAAACTTTGGATTGCGCGGATTAACGCCGCGGCCAGAATGAATGGTCTGTCTTACAGCAGGTTAATGTTTGGCCTAAAACAGGCGGGAGTTGAGATAAACCGGAAAATGCTGGCTGATTTGGCGGTCAATGATCTGCCGGCCTTTGGTCGACTGGTAGATACAGCCAAACAAAAACTAAACAAATAGAGTAAATAGAGGATTTAATTTTTCGTTTGAGTGGATACGCTTAGATAGGAGTATGGTGAAGTTATAACCATGCTCCTTTTTATATAGGCACACGGGACGGTTTAACGGTCCCAGTCAAGGAAGAGGGTTGGCGAATTTGGAACAACGTATTACGTCACGGCATAATTCCCTGGTGAAATATGTTCGGGCCTTGAGTCAACGGAAATTTCGAGAGCAAGAGGGACGGTTTGTGATCGAAGGCGTCCGGCTACTTGAGGAAGCAGTCAAGGCAACTGCTAAAACAGCCGCAAAAGTATCAGCTAGAACAACCGCCCAGTTTACTTTGGAAACAGTGTTTGTGTCTTCGGAACTGGTGCAAACGCAACGAATCTATAATTTGTTTAGAGAGCTTAGAAAGATAGGGAGTAAGGTGTATACAGTCCCTCCGCGGGTCCTGGAAGTCATGGCGGAGACCGTGAGTCCCCAGGGGATAGTTGGGGTGGTTCGGCGGGCCAAAACAAGTGAGACGGCGAATCGTTTAACAGATTTAACCCAGCTGCTTAGACAAAGTAATAAGACACTGCCTCCGTTAATTTTGGTGTTGGATCGAATCCAGGACCCGGGAAACTTGGGCACTTTGCTGAGAACAGCAGAAGCAGCGGGGGTTGACGAGGTCTGGCTAACCCGTGGGACCGTCGATCCTTTTAGTGCGAAGGTTCTGCGGTCGACGATGGGGTCAATTTTTCGCGTTCCTTTAGCCACTGAAATTGATTATGTCCAGGTATTAGAGTTAAGCCAGGCCGGTCTTAAGTTAGTAGCGACAGAGGTCGGTGTCTCTAAACCCTATTATCAAGCCGACTTGACGGTTCCGTTGGCGATCTTGCTGGGTAATGAGGGCAGTGGTTTAGCTGAATCCCTTAAGTTGGCCAGTCAGGAAGTTGTGAATATCCCCCTCGCCGGTGAGGTTGAATCACTGAATGTGGCTGTTGCCGGCGCAATTCTGCTTTTTGAAGCGCGGCGGCAACGGTCAGCTAGATTCTAATGAGCTTATTACCGATAATACAGACCATCGCTTTGTTTGATCAGCCCTTTTCGTTCCAGTCTTTCCAAGTGTTTAAGCAGCATTACTTTTTCCCAGTACTGAATTAAAGGCCTTGGATCATTGGAAATCAGATGCTGGTCAGCTAGTTCGGCTAAGGTCTGCGGTTGCTGCAGGGCCTGCAGAATCTTTTCATCCCGCTGAAAAATGTGATCAAGATAGGCAGCCACTCTTTGCTGCAGGTTATCGGTGACCAAACGACCATGGCCGGGGATTAAAAGGCGGGGCCGGAGATCACGGATTCGATAGACAGAGGCAATTAGCTGATCCAGGTCGGATGTAGTATCACCGTACCAGGGACCATTTCGGGTCAGATCAATATCTGCCGAGATCAAGATTCCCTCCTGCTCCCAGTAGAAACAGGAATGGCCCGGGGTATGGCCTGGAGTATGAATGACCGTTAATTTCACGGCACCCAGATCAAGGATATCCCCTTCATCGAACGTCAGATCAACTCGTGATTCAGGCCACCGCACCACCCGGTTGTCTTGCAAAGTTAAGCCGGTTTCTGGGTAGTCAAAATCTATATCAAAGTTTAACGGAACAGACATCAATTCTTCCCATCGTCCGATAAAACTATTGGTAAAAGCCTCAGGTGAGCTGATCATCTCAGCATCTAGTCGGTGGATTGCTATTTGGGCTTGGGAGAAAGCCCGGTTGCCATTAGTATGGTCTTCATGGCTATGGCTATTAATAACCAGTTCAACCCGTTCCGGTTGGCACTCTTGGATAACCGCCAGTTCTAAGCCGGTATCAATAATAGTTCTTATTTTATCTTCAATCAACAGACAATTACAATAGGGAAATCGTGTTGGTTTTTTCCCTTTCAAAAGATGCAGGTTTTTACAAATTTGGATTATCATTTTTTTCCCCCTATTCTATTAAACCTTGATCATCGTGAGTATTCAAGGAAAAGTGTTGTGAAAAAATTGTACAATACTTGAACAACATTAATCTAAATAACTTGATAACTTGAATTACCTTTCAGCGATATGCTATAATCAATCTGGAAATATCCTCGAGGGATAGGGAAGGGTGTGGCAGTTCCATGCTCCCAGCCGAATTTTTTTGGAGGATTTTCGAAGCAACTGGTTCAATAGTTGCTTATATCATGTACCGTAAATTGATGGTACAATAAAGTAAATGTAATGCGTGGGACTAGTACCTGGAGGGGGACTTACAGGGAGGAGGCTCCATGATTGAGAGGGTCTTTAAGCATAAGTCCAGGGAATTCACCCACAAACAGCCGGCTGAAGGGTCAACGTCTTAAATAGACGAATGGTTCTGGTAGGTTTGGCCGGACCTTCCACCGTTACTAGGAAGACCAGATCAGTTTGAGTGAATCTAGAAACAGAAATCTAGGCAAATCGTTATCTAGATTAACAAGGGTGGTACCGCGGAAGTAAGCTTTCGTCCCTGGGACGAAAGCTTTTTTGCATAATCAGAAAGAATAAGTGATCTTTCTGATTATAAGATAAGTAAGTGAAACTAGGGCTTTCACCTGCGCCAATGGCTTGATATAAGCCAAGTTTTCTTTATCTATAAAATCTCTTATCTATAATAAAAAATAATAAAAGTAATAAAAGGAGGCAAAGGAATTGCTTGAGCAGTTACGGAAGATTCAGGCAGAAGCAGAGGAAATGATTAAGACAGCCATTGATCTGCCAGCATTAAATGAAATTCGCGTCCGCTATCTGGGCAAAAAAGGCGAATTAACCCAGGTCTTACGCGGCATGGGACGTCTCTCGGCCGAAGAACGCCCGTTAGTGGGGAAGCAAGCAAATGAGGTGCGTGATTATCTAGAAGAACAGATTCAAAGCAAAACTCGGCAAATCAAAGAGCAGGAAAAAACGAAAAAGTTAAGAGAAGAAGCCCTAGATGTCACTTTGCCAGGTCGCCGGATTGGTTTAGGCCGACGGCATCCGTTAACCCAGATTATGGATGAAATACAAGGGATCTTTCTCGGCATGGGTTTTGAGATTGTCGAGGGCCCGGAAGTGGAACTGGATTATTATAACTTTGAAGCATTAAACATCCCTAAGGATCATCCAGCCCGGGATATGCAGGATTCTTTCTACATTACTCCGGAAATCCTTCTGCGTACCCATACCTCACCGGTCCAGGCCCGAACCTATGAAGCCCGGGTACCAGAGGTGCCAGTACGGATTATTGCCCCGGGCAAGGTCTACCGACGAGATGATGATGCCACTCATTCCCCAATGTTTCAGCAGGTAGAGGGATTTTTGATTGACCGGCAGGTCAGTTTAGCGGACCTGAAAGGCACTTTGCTCGCTTTTGCCCGTCAGATGTTTGGGCAGGACCGGGAGATTCGTTTGCGGCCTAGCTTTTTCCCGTTTACCGAACCGAGCGCCGAAGTTGACGTCTCTTGTGGGATGTGCCACGGCGCCGGCTGCCGCACTTGTTCCTATACCGGCTGGCTTGAGATCCTGGGAGCCGGCATGGTTCACCCCCGCGTCTTGGAAATAGCCGGTTACGACCCGGAGAAAGTCTCCGGCTTTGCCTTCGGCATGGGTGTCGAACGAATAGCCATGCTCAAATACGGTATCGACGACATGCGCCTCCTCTTTGAAAACGACCTCAGATTCCTGCAGCAGTTTTAGGAGCGCCGTATCTAAGCCTACAGGAAAGAACTGACTGAAATAGAAGTAGAACTTTAGCACCGCAGAAACTGCCC
>JAAZDI010000088.1 GCA_012512295.1 Syntrophomonadaceae bacterium | reverse complement strand
TCCTATTATATAGCCAATTAAGAAATCAAGGCTGCTCCACCCATCATTGAGCAGCATCCAGAGAAAAGCGATAAAGATATTTAATACCAATTGGATGGACAATTAAACCACCTCACGCAAAACAGCTTCAATATAAAAATTAGGATTCAACATGCTCTTGGCCGCCTGTTCAATAACCGGATAAAAGATTTCTGCCCCAACTCCCCAAAGAATTCCAACAGTTGTCAAAAGCACACAGGGAAGCAGCAGCCCCTTCGTGCTTCCTTTTTCCATATTCCGAGTAAGGAAGGTTTCTCCCCAAAAACCATTGATGAATATCTTCATTAGCGAATAAATAATCATTAAGCTGGATAATAGGCCAATTGCGGCCAACCAGTAAAAACCGGCATTAGCTGCACCCTTGGCCAACCCTTCTTGGATAATCAAAATTTTCCCGATGAACCCACTTAGTGGAGGAACTCCGGCCAAGGAAAAAGCAGCTATAAAAAACAACCAGCCTAATAATGGATGATTGCGGATAAGTCCGCTCATTTCCTTTAGTTTACTTGTCCCAACAATTCTAATCATGGTTCCGCCTAGGAGAAATAAAAGTGCTTTCATGACCATATCATGAATAATGTAATAAATGACACCTATTAAGGCTACATAGGTAAAAACCGCCAATCCCGATACAATAAAGCCCACACCGATAATTACGTTGTAAGCCAGTATATTGCGAATGTCCCAATGGGCAACCGCACCAATTCCTCCCAACAGCATAGTCAAGGCTGCCATCACGCCCATCAGCGCATGGGTAATCTCAGGCTGGTGGTAAAAAACCAGGTAAAACATACGAAAAATTGCATAAATACCAACTTTAGTCAAAAGTGCTCCGAAGACAGCGGCAATAGCTGTCGGCGCAGCACTATAAGATCCCGGAAGCCAGAAAAAAAGAAAAAGGGCTGCCTTTAAACTAAAGACGGTTAAAAAGAGTATGGCAATAGTCGTCATAAAACCGGTCTGCCCGGCTTCTGCAACGCGGATCGAGAGATGGGCTATATTCAGCGTGCCGACAGACGCATATAAATAAGCTACTGCTACCAGAAAGAGGGTTGAAGAAAGGGAATTGATTACAACATATTTGATGGTTTCCCTAAATTGAATCCTGGTTCCTCCCAGCGAAAGCAGCACATAAGACGAAATGAGCATCACCTCAAAACAGACAAAGAGATTAAACAGGTCGCCTGTTAAAAATGAACCGTTTACTCCTGTAATAAGGAATTGGAACAATGGATAAAAATAGAATTGCTCTCGTTCTTCACCAATAGATTTAAAGGCAAATAAAATACAAGCAATACCGACAAAACTGGTAGTCGTCAGAAGAAGTGCCGAAAGCATATCCACAACCAGCACAATTCCAAAGGGAGCCGGCCACCCTCCAAGCTCTAAAATTTGAATTCCTCCAATAGATACCTGATGAATCAGATAAAGAGAAACAGCAAAGGTTAGAGAAAAAGAAAAAAGGCTAAACCATCGGTGAAAGGGAATATTTTTTCTAAACATTGCCATGATAAGTCCGGCCAGCAGTGGTATGAGCAATGGAAGAACAACAAGATTATTCATCATTGATACCTCTCAGTTGATCCATGTTATCTGTGCCTAACTTTGCATAAGATCGGTAAGCCAACACCAATAAAAAGGCAGTTAAGGCAAAGTTAATGACAATCGCCGTAAGAATAAGTGCTTGCGGAAGAGGATCGGTATAGGAATCAGCCCTTCCGCCTAATATAGGCGGTCCGCCTGTTTTTAACCCACCCATTGTAATTATCAAAAGGTGCGTGCCATGGGCTATAACGGAAGATCCCAAAATAATCCTCAGCAGGCTTTTAGAAAGAATAAGGTATGCACCTATCGAAAAAAGGATGCCAATGATTACGGCCATTAACGTCTCCATATGCACATATCCTCACTTATGGTATAAATAATTGACAGGGCTGTTCCAAAAACCGCCAACGCTACCCCAACATCAAAAATGACTGATGTGGCAAATTCAGTATTCCCAAAAAACGGCAGATCGAGTTCGCCAAAGGCATGACTTAAAAAGGGTTTGCCAAAAACAAAAGATCCCATTCCGGTTATAACTGCAAGCAAAACACCGGCAATTGCCAGAATCTTAAAATCTACGGGAGGTAAACCCGCCCGTACTGTTTTAACATCATAAGCCAAAAATAGCAGGGTAATGGCTGAAGCTACCACCAATCCACCGATAAATCCCCCTCCGGGATTGTGATGACCCGCTAAAAAAAGGTATACGGAAAAGGTTAAAATGATAAAGGTAGCAACCTTTGTTACCGTTTGCAAAATCACATCATTTGTTTTCATTGCGCTCCCCCTCCGTTAAACACAGTTTTATCAATGTATAGACACCTATTCCCGCAATGCAAAAAACAAGGATTTCGAGCATCGTATCAAATCCACGAAAATCAACAAGAATGGCATTGACTATGTTCTTTGCTCCCGCCAATTCATGGGAATTCTCAAAAAACCAAGAGATAGGTGCAAAAAAACGATTGTTTTGAGCAGAAATAGCCATGGCTGTCACAAGGAGGCCAACCCCAAGGGCCACTACCATATTGGCTGCGTTAAAACCTATTTTCCTTATCTCCGGTGTTAGCTCCGGCAGGAAATAAAAACACAGTAAAAACAGGACGGTAGTTACTGTTTCCACAACCAATTGGGTTAAGGCTAGATCCGGGGCTCTAAAAACCACAAAAAACATGGCGACAAGATAACCCATTATCCCCAGGCTTATAATGGCAACCAGCTTAGTGCGGCTGAATAAGATCATCAAAGCAGCTCCAACCATAGCAAGAGCTAAAACGACCTCGTATATGCTTATAGAATTATTGAGGGCAGGGTTAAACGCAAAGCTTTTCAACACGAACATTACTCCAGCCAGCACAAGGACAAAGAAAGCAAAAATGTAAAATAGATAGTCACGGAGAAATCCGGTCATATACCCTCGAGTTATTCGGTCAAAAGATTTTTCGGTTATTCTCAGCAGGCTATCATAAATATAATTCAACCTGAATTTCCCAGGAAGCCGACCGTAGATCCCGGACCATTTAGGAAAATTAATGTACAAGAAAACACCAATTCCAACAACACCCATAGTCATAAACAATTCAGGCGTCCAACCATGCCAAGCTTTAATCGGTTCAAGCCCAAGGCCCACTTCAGCAAAGTCAGGCAAAACGGAGGCCACCGCCGGCAGAAGAAGGTATTGAGCCAGAGGATTTGGAAAGAAGAAAAACAGGATCACCAATGAGGCTAGTACTGCCGGTGGGAAGAGCATTCCCCATGGCTTTTTTGGCTTAATATTTTCCAATCTCTGAGGATAATACTTACCCGTAAATGTTTTAAAAACAAAAATCATGCAGTAGATAAAGGTAAAAATACTGGCAATCCAGGCGATAGCCGGAAACAACATACCCCATGTTTCCATACGAAAAATATCCAGTCGGGAAGCATTAAGCACCCCTTTAAAGAACAACTCTTTGCTGAGAAAACCGTTAAATGGGGGAAGACCCGCCATGGAAAAACTGCCGATAACCGCCAGGGTAAAGGTAACCGGCATCAAACCCATAAGGCCACCTAGTCTTCGAAGATCACGAGTTCCGGTCTCATGGTCTATAACTCCCACTACCATGAATAAACAACCTTTAAAAGTTGAATGGTTAACAAGATGAAAGATAGCCGCCAGAATTGCCGGGATATACAAAACAGCATTTTCACCCGGTCCATAATACATGGCTGCTGAACCTAACCCAAGCAGACAGATAATGAGTCCCAGCTGACTGATGGTGGAAAAAGCCAGCATGGCTTTTAAATCCTTTTGCTTAACCGCTGAAAATGAACCCCAGAATAAGGTTATCAGCCCCACTCCGGAAACTATCCAAAACCATTCCATACTTCCGCCAAAGATAGGGGTAAAGCGGGCAATAAGGTAAATTCCGGCTTTAACCATTGTGGCTGAATGAAGATAGGCACTAATTGGCGTTGGTGCCTCCATGGCATCAGGCAGCCAGATATGGAAGGGAAACTGGGCGGACTTCGTAAAGGCCCCCAGCAGTATTAATACCATGGAGGTTAAAAACAGCGGATGGGCAGTTATTCCGCCGGCCTCCAGGATCATTTCGCGAATACTGAATGTATCAGTAATATTTGCCAGCAGAAGGAAGCCTGCCAGCATGGCAAATCCTCCAAAAATGGTAATCAATAGTGCCTTTTGTGCCCCGTAACGAGAGCCTTTTCTTTGGTACCAGTAAGCAATTAATAAAAAGGAAGATATGCTTGTCAGTTCCCAGAACAAGTATAAAACAAGGATATTGTCTGAAAAAACCACTCCGAGCATCGCGCCCATAAATAATAATAAATAGACATAGAAGTTATCCAAGGCTTCCCGCTCTTTTGACAAATAATAGATAGAATACAGGGTAACCAAAGTACCTATACCCGAGATAATCAGCCCGAATATTAGTGCTAACCCGTCTACATAAGTTGTAAAGTTTATTCCCAGAGAGGGAATCCACGGGACCGTATGGATAAAGGGGCTTGCCTCTGCCACAAGAGTGATGTGCTTAACTAGATAGACAAACAACACCACGGGTATAGGCAGTACAAACCATCCGGTATGAAGCTGCGGAATACGCTTAAAAATAAAAGGGACAATAACAGCGTATAAAAATGGAATAAGAATGATTAGAAACAACCCGGACAATAAGGCAGCCTCCCTTTTTTAATTAAAATTTTAAATTCGATTGAACATTCAGCCTAAATGCTATATTATGTTATATTATCCCTAGTTTAGGCAGCTCAACTGATCAAGCCCTTGGATTATTCAGCATCTTTTAGGCTATAGGATAGCATCGCTGCCTCCGAACAGTTAGGTAGGGCTTCCCCTGGTTTAGCCAAAGGCAGTTCAGCAATTTCACAAAGCTTTTTCACTATATTAATAAACATTTGGTCATTTTTGATTAAGTCACGGCGGCCGAAGTTAAACAGAACCCGGTGTTTAACCTTATCGCCATCACGGTAGGATTCAACCAGTTTGACGTATTCGTAATTCTTGGCTTTAGTTATTTTTACAAACACCAAGCTTCACCGCCTATCAACGATTAGATTATAAAGAAATTGTATCTTTAAATCCTTAAAGAATCAATCATTGACAAGGGAAACCAGAAATCAGTTGTACTACGTTATTGAGTTTAGTAAAGTTAATCCTTTATTATCAAGGCTTTCAGCGATGAAAAACATGTTATATCATATAACGATAAGAGAAATTACTGCTGAAGAAAACCTAGACAAGGTCAAAAATATAACTGGAGGTGAGTTGATGAGAATCATTAAAACACATATGGATGAAAGCATTCTCGTCTGCGTATATTATGGTCCTAATGGTGAACGCTTGATTCGCCGGGGATGTAGGCTGGCAACTTTGTTGGACTGTCCCCTTTATATACTTACCATTGATCCACTGCCCCTTGAAGAATTTAGTGCAGAGAAAATTGACTATATTACAAGGTGGCAGCAGCTTGCCCAAGAACATAATGCAGAAGAATATATAATTAAAGATAATGAAAAACGTCCCGTGGCAACGGTTATTGCAGAGGTAGCCCGCGAAAAGAATATCACTCAGATCGTTTTAGGCCAAACCGCCAAAAGCCGCTGGCAGGAGATTACCAAGGGGTCTATCATCAATATTCTACTGCGCGAAATTCCCTTTATTGACCTGCACATTGTTTCTGTACCACGACATTTAGAAAGCAGAGAAGATCGTTATGAGAAGGGAGTGCGCGCTTATTTAATTAAAGAGGGAGAATCTTATCGCCTAACCTTTAACCATACCAATGATGTTGTCTATGAGGGTATTTTCTTCAAGGAAACAGGTACGGATTTTAATAATGGCGTCTTCAGATTTATGAATAATCAAGAGACCATTCAGGTTTATGTCGCCGACGATTATGTCAAGGAACTAAAAAACGTTCACATCACCGGCCCCGACTCCAAATCTGAGACCTGGGAGAAAAAATAAACCACAATCGCTTGTAGACTTTTCGATCAAGGCGAATGTAACAAAAACAGGGGTATTGTCTCTTACAATCGCTAATAGACAATACCCTTTTTCTATACTTTAGATTTAATGTTGAATATTACACAACCGCCCGCCTTTTCTGGGCGATATATGCTAACAGAGCCGCCACTGCGCCGAGTGCCAGACAAACCACCAAAGCCACTGCCCCGTATGATACCAGGATGCCAAATACATTGTACGCTTTGACCCCGCCGAATACAGAACCGTAAATCGATATTGCCACATAATTAAAATCAACAAGCGGCCCAAGCATTTTCTTAAGATCGTCGGTAAGGAAACCGAGCAGGCTGAAGATTAAAATCATTGCCACCCCCAGCCCAAAGGTGGTGGCCTGATTTTTAGATTTTGCGGATATAAGAGCAACTGCCAAACCAAAAGCCATCGCAACAAGGATCAGCCATAAAACACCCCACATAACCACGCCGCCTATTGTCGTGTCAAGTGTGGTCCAGGCAAACCCGGCCAAGCAGCGGGCAGGCGCATCATAACCATTTATATTACCGTTGAATATATAAGTTCCGGCAAACATCCCCAAGAAATATATGAATGTCAGGATAGCGGAAGTTACACAAACGCTCAGCAGTTTGGCAGTAACAATCTCCCGCCGGCCTTTTACAGAGCAAAGGATAATACTGTCCATATCGGTTTGAACTTCCTGAGTGAATACCGGAGAGATTATGAAGGCCAAAAACATCAGGAGCAGAAACCCCACTCTGGAGGGGTCAAAGGCTAGGGCAAAGTTGTCCCAAAAAAGCGTGTTCTCAAATACCGGCTCCCCCAGTGAAAGCTCGGTAGCCAAACGATTCTGGTAATATTTGTATTCGCTTGTGTGCGTTTTCTCGGACAGTTCCTTCAGCTTCGCCTGGATGGGATAAACCCCCATAATATTGGCTTCATCTTGATATGCCGGGCCGTTCCAATATTCATGAACTCTATTGCCATATTTAGTATAATCGTGGTGAAATTTCAGAACTGGATTACGATGCAGGTACATATAAAATCCATCTTCGCTACCTTTGCGATATTCCGCTTCGGTTGCTTCGGATATGGCCTTGGACTCAGCAAATTGTTCCAGATTAAATTTTCCGGTGTTTTCCGAAACCAGCCTGATATACTCGCTGTAGTCAACGCTTTTTCGGAGTGCTAAAGACCCTTCAGCCGCCAGAAGTCCACTAAGCGTACAAACAATAAACATAGCCGCCAGCAGAATTAGACGACTTTTGTTAAACAAGAGCTTCTTCATTTCAAATTGAAACAGTGCCATCAAGCAGTCCTCCGATCAGAATTAAATTCATAAAGATAAGCATCTTCAAGTGTTGGTATAACGGCTACGGCATCAGGCGACGGTTTGTTATCGGACACTACCCGCACCTCCAGGTGATTACCGGCGGGTATGACATTGCTGATGATATGGTTATTTTGGTAAACAACCAGTTCATCAACCGTCATTTTAAGAAGCCAAACCTTGCCCACCATTGCCTCTACGAAATATTCATTTTTCTCCATTTTGCCAACCCGGCCGTCTTTGATCATTACGATCTGTTTGGCTATAGAATCAACGTCAGAAACGATATGAGTGGAGAGAAGCACTGTCCGGTCACGGGAGAAAACTGATACCAGGTTGCGGAACTTAATGCGTTCATGTGGGTCAAGACCAGCAGTTGGTTCATCCAGGATGAGTATCTCCGGGTCGTTCAGGAGTGCCTGAGCGATACCCAGCCGCCGCTTCATACCACCGGAGTAGTTAACGCATTTTCGGTGCAGGTCCTGAGTCAAACCCACCTGTTCGGCAAGAGATTTGATTTTTCTTTCCATGCTTTCGCCCTTTAACCCTTTAAGCGCAGCAACAAAACGTAAATAATCAAGCCCTGAAAATTCAGGGTAAAAGCTTAGCGTTTGCGGAAGGTATCCCAGTTTTGAGCGGAATTCCAGGTCACACAGCTTTCTGTTTTTTCCGTTTATCAGAACCTCGCCGCTGCTTGCCTCCGTGACCCCGGCCAAAATACGGATAAGGGTGCTCTTGCCGGCGCCGTTCGGTCCCAGCAGGCCGTAAACGCCGTTTTCCATTTCAAAGCTGACGCCGGCTAAGGCTTGTTTTTTTCCATATCTTTTACTGATGTTTTTAATGGTCAGTTTCACATCAAGGCCTCCTATTACTCTAATAAGCTTATTATAGGAGGTATTTCTAAACTGCCAGATGAAAAGAGATAAACATTTTCTAAACAATAAGGCAACAAATTAATAAACCGTGCGGAGTACACACGGTTGATTACTACCTATTGTATTCTTACGGGTTAAGCCGGTAGCCGGCGCCCCATACGGTTTCAATAATCTTCGGTTTAGACGGGTTATCCTCAATTTTCTCCCGAATACGGTTAATGTGTACTGTAACGGTCGCGCTGTCACCTACATAATCTAAGCCCCATATTTTTTCGAAAAGCTGTTCTTTGGAAAAAACTGAATTGGGGTTCTCAGCCAGGAATAATAGAAGTTCAAACTCGCGATTGGGTAATTTGATTTCGGTTTCTCCTTTATAAACTTTCCAACTCTTGGGCATTATTTTTAAGTCCCTGATTAAAATAGTCTTATCTTTGCTGCCTTTGGCAGAACCGGTCAGCCGCTCATACCGGTTCAGATGAGATTTGACCCTCGCCACCAGCTCGGTGGGATCAAAGGGCTTGGCGATGTAATCATCCGCTCCCAGGCCCAGCCCGCGGATTTTATCGGCTGACTCTGTACGGGCTGTGACCATAAGGATTGGAATATCGATTTTGTCCCTAATTTGCCTGCAGATATCATAGCCGTTTTGGCCCGGCAGCATCAGGTCAAGCAGAACCAAATCATAGCTGCCCCTTTGAAGAGTGGATAATGCTTGTTTGCCGTTTGCGATGATCTCTGCTTCAAAACCGTTTATTTCCAAATAATCCTTTTCCAGCATCGCGATTTCGGCGTCGTCTTCAACGATAAGTATTTTCCTCAAAGATAGTTTCCTCCTTTCCGCCGGGCAGGGAAATCTTGATCTGCAACCCGTTATCGTTTTTTGCCGTAACCAAGCCGCCATGGGCTTCTACGATATATTTCACAATATACAACCCCAGTCCGCTTCCTTTGCCGCTTTTTGCGCTGCGCGCCTCGTCACCCCGCCAAAACCGCTCAAACATCATCGAAAGGTGTTCTTCCGGCACCCCCTGACCGTTATCGGCAAACAGCAGGTGTTCCATGCCATCCTCACACCATACGGAAATACGCAGGACAAGGGAATCCGCATTGGCATATTTTAGCGCATTTTCGGTCAGATTAAGCAATACCCGGCGCATCTGCTCGGCATCGATTTTCACGGGGTGCGGTGCCGACGTTATCTCTACAGTCATCTTTATGTTTTTATTATCAAGCTCGTCTCGTATATTCGCCGCAAACCGGCGAACAAAATCTCCTAAATCCTCCCGCTTAAGGGAAAGCGGTAGATTACCTGTTTCAAGATTTGAGAAATAAAAGAGCTTCTCCAAAAGCACCTCCATATCACAGGCTTTTTCATACGCGATCGAAAGATACTGCTCCCGTTTTTCCGGGGTATTCGCCACGCCGTCGCGCACCCCTTTGATGTAGCCTTTGACAGAGGTCAACGGGGTTCTGAGGTCGTGGGAGATGCCGGTGATTAAGTCATTGCGGGCTCTTTCGTAAGCCGCGGTTTTCTCCCGCTCTTGCAGCAGATGCTCCTGCATGCGATTAAACGCTGCACAGACGGACGCAAACTCGTCCTTTCCCGTATAAACTACTGGTTTGGATAAATCGCCGTTTTCAATCCGTTTTGCGCCGTCCGCTAAAGCATTCAACGGACGTAGGATGAGCCATACCATTTTCCGCGTGAAAAGCTGGCTAAGCAGCAGGATAACCGTGATGAACATCAGGCAGAATATCAAAAACCACTGCAGAAAGCCGTTGCGGATCTTCAGGTTATCGGTCCTGCCTCCAACGGCAAATATTGAATATGGGCCATCGGCAACGGCAGCAAACGTCATTTCTTGCACTCTTCCCGCCGCTGTGCTTTGTTCAAGCTTCAACGGCTTAAGGCTATTGATAATACTGCCTTGTGAATCACTTAAGGTGGAAAAAACTACATGATCATCCTCCATGACAAGCAGCTTATAACCGTATATGGAAAGTCGGGCGTTCAGTGATTCCCAATCGCTGGCTGATGCGTCAAATCTGTCAAGGATTTCCCCAGCGCGAAAAACGTCTTTATCCAATAACTCCTTGCCGGGGTCCCCCGGAAACAAGAGGAATATTATACTGATAACGGTAAGCAGCAAAACAAACGAAAGAAACACCAATAAAGCACTCGAAACCATAATCCGGTTAATTATCTTCATGGCATCGCCTCGTTTCGAGCTTAATTCTAACACAAGGATTATATCAGGCATTTATAAATTGCCAGCGTATACTTTCTAAACTTTTTCTAAACGGATCCTTGCCCAGTTTGATGGACACGTTAAATGGCTGGTACAACCGGGCTGATCGACCAAACGGGCATTTCAATCCGAATTCCATTTCGTTCAATCTTCGCGGTACTGTTGACTCCATCCTATTCTTCGTTGACGAATATTTTAATGCATGTTATCATACAAT
>JAAZDI010000087.1 GCA_012512295.1 Syntrophomonadaceae bacterium | reverse complement strand
CTCGAGCCAATATTAGTGAGCATAATGATGATTGCTTCTTTGGTGTTCAGGGAATAATTTGTCCTCAACATTATAAAATGATTACAGTTATTCCAATTATCGGTGGAGGCGAACGTTTAGGTACTCTGGTATTGGCGAAAACAGAGGGAGAATTTACGGATGGGGATATGGTCTTAGGCGAGTATGGGGCAACGGTGGTCGCTGTCGAAATAGTTAGATCCAATGCTGAAAAAGCGGAAGAAGTCGCCAGGCGTAAAGCAGCGGTTCAAATTGCCCTCGGTACCTTATCCTACTCAGAAAGAGAAGCCGTAGAGCACATTTTTGCCGAACTAGAAGGCAATGAGGGTCTTTTAGTCGCCAGTAAAATTGCCGATCGGGTTGGGATTACTCGGTCAGTTATTGTCAGTGCTCTGCGTAAGTTTGAAAGTGCCGGTGTCATTGAATCTAAATCTCTGGGAATGAAGGGGACCTTTATTCGGGTACTCAATGAGAACCTGCTAGAGGAACTCAGCCAGACCAACTAGACCTTGAAAAGCTGAGTATAAATCAGAATCTTTTCGAGTCATTATTTGCCAGAAAACATCGTTACTGTTTGTTAATTTTGTCGCTATAAAGTCTATCTTGACTTTTATGTAAAAAAATGCGAAAATCTTGCTAGAAAAGGTTTAACTTTGAAGCAATGCTATCCATCAAAATAAATTAGATTTATTAAGAGTGCTTAATTATTTTAAAAGAATGATTATTAAAACTTAAACGATAAAGGCAAACTCAGTGAAAGCTGGGGACGCAAAGCCACGGGCCTAAAGCTGATAAGTCATGGTAGCCGGGTTGCCGAAGAAGGTAATTCTGACATATTAATGTAAGAGTTTTCTTCGGAGAGCTCTTTATTTGTTTAATTTTGGAATTATTACATTTACAGAAAATCTCGATTGATGTAGAATCACTAAGCATTTTGTCGAAATAAATGGGTTTGCAGTTGTTTTTTAAAGATATTCCTACAAATTTCCTCAACAAAAGAGGAATTTTTGAGTGATATAGAATTATATTAATCATTTTGATTTGGGGAGGATAACGTGATTGACAGATTCTTTCAGTCTCCGGCTGCAGCTTGGTTAGAAAAAGGACTAGATGCAACTTCCTTAAGACATCGGGTTTTAGCAAATAATTTGGCTAATGCGGAAACTCCTAATTTTAAACGATCAGAAGTTAGTTTTGAAGCGGAATTAAAGGATCGACTAAGAGAGAAAAAATGTCTGCCTCTGGTACGGACGCATCCTCAACATCGACCTAATATTCAACCAGTCAGTCAAATAGTTCCTAGTATTAAAACAGATATAAGCCAGACAATGCGGAATGACGGTAATAACGTCGATATTGACGCAGAGATGGCTAAACTGACAATTAACACGATTCAATACAATACTTTGATCCAACAGCTAGGGAGTCACTTTGCTCGCTTGCGTAGTGTGATTAACGAAGGGAGGCGATAAATATGGGATTGTTTGACGCTATAAGCATAAGTGCTTCTGGTTTAACTGCTGAACGTCTCCGCATGGATGTAATCTCTAATAATATTGCCAACGCAAATACCACTCGAACCGAGGAGGGAGGGCCCTACCGTCGTCAGATGGTGATCTTCCAGGCCCGGGAGGGAGAAGCATCTTCCTTCTATGATCTGCTGCAGAAAAAAGTTCAACCCGGAACCGGTGTCAGAGCGGTTAAAATAGTTAAGGATCCCTCGCCGTTTAGGCAGGTTTATGATCCAAGCCATCCTGATGCTGATCAACAAGGCTTGGTTAATTTGCCAAATGTTAATATAGTTGCTGAAATGGTTGACCTGATTGCAGCAACAAGAGCTTACGAGGCGAATGTGACTGCCCTCAATTCAACTAAAACAATGGCAAACCGCGCTTTAGAAATAGGACGGGGCTGATTTGAATATTAAAATAATAATTGTTTTAGAAAATTTTTTATTGAGGTGATTTATGTGAAGCTGGACCTTGTTTCCATACCACGGTCGCCTTCTTTAGTTCAATGGTCTAAACCCGAAATGAGTCAACCAGGAGGAATAAGTTTTTCTCAGTATTTAGGACAGGCAATACAAAATGTTGATTCCTTGCAAAAAGAGGCCGAGCAGATGGCTTTAAAAGTGGTCACCGGTGAAATTAATGAAATACATCAAGCGACGATCGCTGCGGAAAAAGCCAGCCTATCTCTGCAATTAGCTCTACAGATCCGTAGTAAAGTATTAGAGGCTTATCAGGAGATAATGCGAATGCCGGTTTAGTTATGATCGAATAAGCGAGTTTTAAGTTATAGCTATAAATGTCGTTTTTATTGAGGTTTAACTAAAATGGCAGAATACTGGAATAAATTTAAGGAAAAATTTTTAAGTTACTGGAACGCTTGGTCACTGAATCAAAAAGTACTGGCAGCCGGGGGAGCACTTTTTCTTGTCCTTGCCTTGATCATGGCAACTTGGGCCCTAACTCGCCCTAAAGAAATGGAACCTTTGTATACTCGTTTAGAAGCTAATGATGCTGCCGGAATCACTGAAAAATTAAAGGAGATGAAGATTCCTTATGAACTAACGGACAGCGGTACGACCATCTTGGTGCCGCCTGACTTAAAATATCAAACCCGCCTTGATTTGGCGGCCGCTGGGTTGCCACGAGGAACTGTTGGTTTTGAAAGTCTGGAAGAGCCCCGATTTGGAGAAACATCTAGAGATAAAGAAATCAAGTTTAACTTAGCTCTTCAGGGTGAATTGGCCAGAACGATTGGACATATCCAGGGTATTGAGCAGGCCTGGGTCTACCTAACGATCCCGGAGACAGCTCTTTTTACCAAAGATCAGGTAGAGCGGACAGCTTCGGTCATGGTAAAAATTAAGCCGGGATATGAACTGCAGCCTGAGCAAATCAAAGGAATTGTACATATGGTGGCTAAAGGTGTTGAAGGGTTAAAACCCGAAAACGTGACAGTGATCGATATTAATGGTCGGATTCTGTCTGAAGATATTGTTAATGCCAATTCACAAATGTTTACTAATAAATTAACTGCTAACCAACTGGAGATTCAAAAACAATTTGAAAGAGACATGTCGCAAAACATTCAATCAATGCTGGAACGCGTTGTTGGTTATGGCAATGCGGTGGTCCGGGTTAGAGCCGAGCTGGACTTCGATCAAAAGGAAATTGTCGATGAACAATGGGGCGATCGGGTCCCGCGGAGTACTGAAAGTACCGAGGAAATAACCCAGGGTCAGAATGCGCCGGTTGAGGCTGCGGCCGGGACAACGACTAACATTCCCGAATACCCAGCAGCGGTTCCCCAAAATACAAGTTTTGAGCAGCAAAAGACAACTAGTATCGTCAATAATGAGATAAATCGGACTGAAACCCACCAGGTGGTTGCTCCGGGGGCCATTCGACGTCTAACTGTGGCGGTGGTCGTTAATGGCGAGCAATTGCCGGCCGAACGTTTGACCGCGATTGAGCAGGCGGCTCGAATGGCCGCCGGCATTCAAGATCAACGGGGCGATCAGCTAACAGTCAGTGCCGTGCCGTTTGATACAACCTACTGGGAACAACTACAAGCCCGGCTAGATGCGGAAGCTCGGCAGGCGGCCATCCAGAAATGGGGGTTAATCGGGGGGATTATCCTAGGATTGCTCTTGATTGGAGTCCTTGCCTACATGGTGACTCGCCGCCGTCGCGCTCCGGTACACGAGACAACGATTGACGAGCCAATCCTAGTTGAGGAATTGTTGGATATTGAAGAAAAAGTTATTTCACCGGAAGAACAGGAAAAGTTGAAAATGAGGGAACAGATAGAAAGCCTAGTCAAAGATAAACCAGAAGAAGTAGCCAAGTTGCTTAAGGTTTGGTTGGCCGAAGATCAGAGGTGATAATTGTGACAGCATTAGCCGACAAAGTCCTGAGTGGTAGGCAAAAAGCAGCCATATTAATGATCTACCTTGGCTCGGATCTCTCATCTAGGGTCTTCCGCAATTTGGGAGAAGATGATATTGAACAGCTAACTATGGAGATAGCTAACTTGCGAAAAGTTCCTAGAGAGAAAAGGGATGCGGTTGTTGAAGAGTTCTATCAGATGTGCCTGGCATCGGAGTACATCTCTCAAGGAGGGATAGAGTACGCCAAAGATGTCTTAGAAAGAGCTCTTGGCAATCAAAAGGCAATGGAGATTCTTCACCGGATTACCGCAACCCTAGCGGTTCGCCCCTTTGATTTTGTTCGGAAAACTGACCCAGCTCAGTTACTCAACTTTATCCAGGGCGAACACCCGCAAACCATTGCTTTGGTTATTGCTTATTTAGATCCGGAGAAAGCAGCGATTGTGCTTTCTGCTTTACCTCAGGATCGGCAGGCAGATGTTGCTAGACGGATTGCTATGATGGACCGAACTTCGCCAGAGATAATAAAAGAGGTAGAAAGAGTTTTAGAGCGCAAACTATCTTCGGTTGTTCCTCAAGAAGTTATGGCTGCCGGTGGCGTACAATCTGTCGTCCAAGTATTGAATCGGGTTGACCGAAGTACCGAGAAAACAATTATGGAAACCCTGGAGATTCAGGATCCGGAACTAGCCGAAGAGATTAAAAAGCTGATGTTTGTCTTTGAGGATATTGTGCAACTCGACGATCGGTCAATCCAGCGCATTTTACGCGAGATTGATAGTCAAGATTTGGCCTTAGCGCTTAAGGGTGCTGGTGAAGAGGTGGCTAACAAGATCATGCGGAATATGTCTAAACGTGCTTCGGAAATGTTAAAGGAAGATATCGACTTTATGGGACCGGTGCGTTTGCGAGACGTAGAAGAAGCGCAGCAGCGGATTGTCGCTAGCATCCGGAGACTTGAAGAGGCCGGCGAGATCATCATCGCCCGCGGCGGAGGGGATGAGATTATTGTCTAGGATAATTAAGGCATCGAGTTTGATCTTTAATGAGACTGTTCGGCTGGCCCTGGTAAAACCGGCTGCAGTATCTTATCCAAATCAAGAAATCAAATCGGTAGAATCCGAAACGAGAGAGCCTTCGTTTAATGAAGAAATGGCTAATAAACTCATTAAAGAAGCAAAAGAGAAGGCTCAGGAGCTGCTTGAGCAGGCCCGTTTGCAAGCCCAAGAAATAGTTGATTCCGCACGGGCTGAAGCGGAACAGATTAAGCAAGCGGTTGCAGAAGAGGCTCAAATAATCAAGGAAAAAAGTCGAGAGGAAGGATATCAGGCCGGATTTCAAGCCGGCAAGCAACAAGCAGTTCAGGAAACTGAGCAAGCACGCCAGGCGATAATTAGCGAAGCCAAGGCTGTCTTGGAAAAGGCCCAAATCGACCGCGAAAAGATGCTGGCTGAAGTCGAGCCGCAAGTCGTACAATTGGTGATTGAATTAGCCAGAAAGGTGATCTGGCGCGAACTATCAATTAACCCTGAGACGATCCGTGATATAGCACGAGAGGCTCTGGCTCGTGCCAGTAGGACCGGTGAGCTAGTGATTAAAGTAAGTAAAGATTTCTACGAACCCCTGAATACCGGACTAAAGGAAATCGTTGTTTCGGAAGAAGAGCGACGGCATTGTCGGGTAGAAATTGATGACACGGTAGAGCCAGGGG
>JAAZDI010000086.1 GCA_012512295.1 Syntrophomonadaceae bacterium | reverse complement strand
CTCCGATTAAGAGTCGGATGCTCTACCAGCTAAGCTAATGGCGCGCAATATGACAAAATATAATCAAAATATAATCTATAATCCTATTAGACTTGGGACCGCGATTTAATCGCTGTACTTGAAGCACTACATATTTTAGCACCGGGTTCTGGAGGTGTCAACCCGAACTTGAAAAGTTGATTTGATAAATAGCCCTGTCCATTTTCGAGTTAACAGTTAGTTTGCCATTATATTAGCTTTACAACTTCCTATACTCCGGCAGATTATTATCCAGCCAATCATGAAAGCGTTCAAAGATTAAGCCCACAACAAACCAGGCTGGGGCGTAATCCAGCCGGATTAAACCATCCAGGGTATACTGCGTATAACCGCGGTAATCCCAAGGACAGGACCCTAAGACTAACTGTAGTATCCAGCCAGCCGCATACTCGATCATCAGGATCACAGCGGCCCAAACCATACCCCGGGCCAGCCAAGGCATGGTACGGATCTGATCATGGAGTGATTCTAAAAACACGGCTGAGCCGTAGATCGGGAGCATCCAGAGATAGGTAAAGCCGCTCAAATTTAGATCCCCCCGTAATAAAGAGCCCAAGCCGGTCCAAAATATTTCAATAACCCAACCCATTATCCCGTAGATGAAAAAACGAACTATCATGAATTTAGTTTTACACCCATCAAACCGAGTATGCTACCGAGTTATTGGTATGTTATGGGTACATCCGGTAAAGCATCCGGGGAAAAGGAATCGCTTCGCGCACGTGATCCAACCCGCAAATCCAGGCGACAGTGCGTTCGATTCCGAGTCCAAAACCGGCATGAGGTACTGAGCCGTAACGGCGCAGATCGAGATACCACTCAAACGCCTCGCGAGGCAAGCCATGCTCATCCAACCGCTGTTCTAAGAGGGTTAGATCGTCGATCCGCTGACCACCGCCAATAATCTCGCCATAACCTTCCGGAGCCAGCAAATCCGCACCTAGCACGACTTCTGGCTGATTTGGGTCTGGTTTCATATAAAAGGCCTTTAAGGCTGTTGGATAACGGTGGACAAAAACCGGGGCGTTGAAGTTTTCCGAAATCAAGGTCTCCTCTGGAGCGCCAAAATCATCCCCCCACTCGAACGCTACCCCTTTCTGCCGCAAAAGCTCGACGGCTTCCGTGTAGCTAAGCCGGGGAAAGGGCACAGAGATTGATGCCAAACGGTCCGTATCGCGACCCAGTGTCTTTAAATCTTCCCGGCATCGGTGAAGGACTCGGTCGATCACGAACATGATCATCTCTTCCTGGAGGCGCATATTATCGTCTAGGTCGTAAAAAGCCATCTCCGCTTCCAACATCCAAAACTCCATCAGGTGGCGTCGGGTCTTAGATTTTTCGGCCCGAAAGGTTGGTCCAAAACAGTAAACCTTCCCCAACGCTAAGGCCGTTGCCTCGCTGTATAATTGACCGCTTTGGGATAGGAAGGCTGGATTCCCATGATAGTCAATCTCAAACAGAGTCGTTGTGCCTTCGCAGGCCGCTGGCGTAATAATCGGGGCATCGGCCAGGACAAATTCTCGCTGATAAAAGAATTCTCGTAAGGCATGTTCAATCTCTGACCGAATTCGCAAAATAGCACTCTGCCGCGGTGTTCGTATCCACAGATGGCGTCGGTCAGCCAAAAAGTCGACTCCATGCTCTTTATGGGTAATCGGGTATTCAGCCGCCAGACTAATTATCTCTAATCGGGTGACCTGTAGTTCGTAACCGCCCACAGCCCGAGGTTCTTCCCGCACGATTCCCCAAACGCGCAAGGAGGACTCCTGCGTTAATGAATTAGCCTTGGCCCAGGTCTCTTGATCGACCTCTTTTTTCACCATAACCCCTTGGACCAGGCCGCTGCCATCCCGCAGGATGAGAAACTGGATTTTGCCTGAGGATCTTTTGTTATAAAGCCAGCCCTGCAGCATAACTTCTTCACCCAGGTGCTGGTTGAGGTGTTTAATCGAAACCCCTTGAAGCATACAACCTTGCCGCCTTTCCACACTGATAATTCGTTTGTGCTTTAACTTAGTATTTAAAATAAATTTCTATAAAACTCCGGCCGCCGGTCATTAAAGAGGTGGTTGTGGATATTAAGCGTTTTTTCTAAAGCCCTGGCCGGATCTACCTCAGTTACGGCTACTTTCTCTTCCTGCTCATCTAAACGGAATTTAAGCTCGCCTCTTACATCAACCACCTGGCTTCCCCCGGTAAACCGAAGGTCTTCATTGTCCCGTTGCTCACTACCCACCCGGTTTGCCGTCACGGTAATAACCGAGTTTTCTAGAGACCGGGTCAGCATCGCCTGCTGGCAATAGGGCAGCACTAAATTAGTCGGATGACAGATGATCTGAGCCCCCTGCAGGGCTAAAGAACGGGCTGCCTCGGGAAAGAACCAGTCAAAGCAAATCATCACACCTATCCGAAGACCCGGGGCGATATCAAAAACGGTTAATCCTAGATCGCCGGGACCGAACCAAACTTTTTCTTTGTAGAATAAATGGGTTTTCCGATACTTGCCGATATAGCCGGTCGGTCCCACAACAACCGCGGAGTTAAAAAATTTGTCCTGGCTTGAGTCGTACTCCGGCAACCCAGCGACAATGACCATATTTCGTTCAGCCGCCAGCCGCATCAACCGCTGGGTCGTATTTCCCTGCGGAATTTCTTCCGAAAGGGACCTTACTTCTGCTTTGGATTCAAACAAATACCCGGAATTAAAAAGTTCCGGCAGGACCATCAAATCTGCCTCCACTTCAGCCAAAGCAGCCTCCACCCGGGCAATATTTGCGTCAACTTGGCCAAACTCCGGGGCAAACTGAAAAACACCCACTCGCATAACTGCTCTTTCCCTCCACTTTAGTTAATACCTAATATTTTTTCCTAATTTCGTGAAAACCATTGTCCCTTAATCTTCACCTAATCAGGCAGCTTACTTCCCGTTTGAGCCCTGTTTCAGGCTTAATTATTTAGATTATTCGCCGCGACAGTATCTATTCCTTCCCGCAAGATAAGCCTGAGTATTTCCTGGGCACTAAACTATAAAAAAATTCTAATAATTCGACATTCTTTCCAATGGAAATATAGGCAGAATTGTCTAAAATAGAGGCTAAGACCTTAAGAAACGATATATACTGCAGTTTAATATTAGTATTTGTTATATTTCTCCAAATTAAATTAATAAAGGCAGTGATAATCCGGGGTGAACTCAAAAAAAAAATTCGATTACGTTCTTCAAAGAAAAAAAAGCGAACAGACACTCCTGTCTTTTGTTTCGAGAACTATCGAAGCAACCAGGAAGATGGTGAATAGAACAATAAATCACTTTAATATTATGTCAACAAAGTGGCGGAAAATCGAGGAGGCATTAAATAATTTTAAACAGTGCCAATCAGACATCATCAATTTTTTGCCTGACGCCACTTTTGTTATTGACCGTGAAGGTAAGGTTATCGCTTGGAATCAAGCTATTGAAGAAATGACCGGTATTATGGCTCAAGACATCCTGGGTAAAGGCAATTATGAATACGCCATTCCGTTTTACGGTAAGAGAAAACCCATTTTAATTGATCTGGTCTTTACACCGAATAAGGAAAAGGAAGTACAAAAAGACTATTTATTCATTAAAAAAGATCGAGGAGCCTTGGTGGCGGAAACTCCTCTGCTCAATATGAATGGAAAAAAAGCTATTCTCTGGACCAAAGCGACCCCCTTATACGACAGTCATGGCCAGATAATCGGGGCTATTGAATCTATCCGAGATATCACTGAGCTCAGGAAAGCCGAGCAAGCCCTGGAAGCAGAAAGACAACGACTATATGCGGTATTAAATGAACTACCGGCTATGGTCATTCTCCTGGCAAGAGATTACTCTTTTCGTTTTGTGAACCGGTTTTTTCAGGAACGATATGGTAACCCTGAAAGAAAAACCTGCTACGAATTAATGTATCATCGCCAAACCCCGTGTGAAAACTGTCCTTCCAGCAAGGTTTTTCAAACTCAAAAACCCGAGGAATGGACATGGAATTCCCCGGATGAGCGAACCTACACCATCTATGACTATCCCTTTATCGACGTTGACGGGACCTTGTTAGTCTTGGAAATGGGGATTGATATCACCGAACGCAAAAAACTAGAACAAGAAATCTTGCGATTGGACCGGCTAAATCTAATAGGTGAAATGGCTGCCGGACTGGCGCATGAGATCCGAAACCCGATGACAACGGTCAGGGACTTTCTGCAAATGCTGAGCAATAAAAAGAGTCAAGCTGAGTATCGGCCTTATTATAACTTAATGATTGAGGAATTGGATCAAGCTAATAAGATAATAAGTGAGTTCCTCTCCCTGGCCAAGAATAAGGTCGTTCATTTACAGGCCCAAGATCTCAATGAAATAGTCATGAGTCTATATCCTTTAATCAAGGCCGACGCTTTACTGACTGATAAATACATTCAATTAGATTTAGGCAAGATACCGGTTTTAAATCTGGATTTAAAAGAAATTCGTCAACTTATTCTCAATCTAGTCCGCAATGGATTGGAAGCCATGTCCCCGGGCGGCGTTTTAACTATCTCAACTTTTATCGACGACGAGGCTGTGGTTCTTTCGGTCAAGGACCAAGGAAAGGGAATCGAACCTGAATTGTTAGAAAAACTAGGCACACCTTTTTTCACGACGAAAGATACTGGTACCGGTCTCGGATTACCAATTTGCTACAGCATTGCTGCCCGGCATAACGCTAAAATTACAGTAGACACAGATTCAACCGGCACCTGCTTTTATGTTCGGTTCAAACAAAGAGTTTGATAGGCTTTTAAGTAAATTACGCGCCTATTAACACTTGCTGTATATCTCTATTTCGCGCTAAAGAGTATATAAAAAAGGATGCAGGTATACCTTACCGGTTTACAACAGATGCTCAATTTGTTACAATGCATTTGCCATGGTTTCTGCTTATCCGTCTTGAGCTTACGCAAAATTATTCGGTATAGGAGAGTGGATATGAGGAACTACAACCAGAACCTTCCCCGCGTAGCCTATTTTTGTATGGAGTATGGCCTACATGAAGAATTTGAAATTTATGCTGGTGGTCTCGGGATTTTAGCTGGAGATCATATGAAATCCGCCGGTGACCTGAAAATGCCTCTGGTCGGTATTGGTTTGCTCTGGCGCCATGGTTACACGACCCAGTACATTGGTGAAGATGGACGACCATATGATGTTTATCCCAATAATGAATATGACTTTCTTCAGGATACCGGTGTATCGGTCCCAGTCGAAATTCGGGGAAGGCAGGTGATCTGTAAAGTTTGGAAGGTCGATAAGTACGGCAATGCCCCCTTATACCTTCTAGACACAGATATTCCAGAAAATGAAGACCGTTGGATTACTGGAAAACTATACGGAGGATACAGCGAAACCCGGATCGCTCAGGAAATGGTTCTGGGGATCGGTGGAATCCGCGCCCTTCGGGCCTTAGGAATCGGAATAGATGTCTACCATTTTAACGAAGGTCATGCGATCTTCGCCGGTATTGAGCTCATTCGAGAAAAAATGCAGCAAGGTTATAGTTTTGAAGCAGCCTGGGATATGGTCCGCAATCAAACCGTTTTTACAACCCATACGCCAGTGCCAGCCGGCAATGAATCGCACACCCTGGATATTCTGGAACATATGGGTGCTTTTAATGGACTAAACCGCGAACAAATGTATCGCTTGGGTGGCGACCCATTCGGGATGACCATTGCTGCCTTGCGTTTATCGCGTATGGCCAATGCCGTCGCCCAATTGCACGGCGAAACCGCCCGGCGGATGTGGAAAGATGTTAGCGGCTCGGCTCCCATCATAGCCATTACCAATGGGGTGCATACCCGAACCTGGTGGGACCCCAGAATTCGGGAAGCTTATAAAAAAGGACTTGACCTGTGGGAACCCCATATGTTGGCAAAACACGACCTGATCAAAGAGGTTGAAGCGCGAAACGGAGTAAAGCTTAACCCGGAAGCCTTGTTAATTGGCTTTGCCCGGCGAGCTGCTCCCTACAAGCGAAGTGACTTTATCTTCCGGCAGCCAGAGATTATTGAACCCCTGCTCCGGGAAGGAAAAATTCAGTTAATTTTTGCGGGTAAAGCTCATCCTAACGATGATATGGGTAAGAGTATTATCTCTAATCTCTATCACGCTTCTCAACGCTACCCCAATAGTGTCGTATTTCTCCAGAACTACGATATGAAGATTGGCCGCCTGTTAACCAGTGGTTCGGATGTTTGGCTCAATAACCCGCGTCGACCTCAAGAAGCCAGCGGCACTTCTGGGATGAAGGCTGCCATGAATGGGGTCCTCAATATGAGCACACTGGATGGCTGGTGGCCGGAAGGCTGCGAACACGGGGTTACCGGTTGGCAGATTGGCGATGGTTACGAAGGTCACGATCAAGACCACCACGACCTGCAGTCTCTGTATCGGGTGCTGCTTAACGAAGTGGTTCCCACCTTCTATGAAAACCGGACCCGGTGGATTCAGATGATGCGAGCTAGTATTGATATGTCGCACCACAAGTTTTCCGCGGAACGAATGGTTCAGGAATACTACGGTCGATTGTATACCATGGCCGGAGAAGCCTGGAAACAAGCTGCCGCTGGAAAATAATATCCCGGCGATTGTATCAGAACCGATAATTTAACCCTGGGGAGTTTAACCTGCTTCCCAGGGTTTTTTCATCGGCCTTGCGGCCTCACCATAATACCATGAAAAGTCGATCGCGCTGTGTTTTAACGAAGGTCAGCGATTGGCGATTTACAGACCGATTTAAAACACAAGCGCAGTTGTTTTCAGAGTTAGGATAAACCTTAGATTCAAGGGCAATATTAAAAAAGTCTAGATGAATCAAGCTTAGGGGGTTGAATGAGATCAATACTCATTTATCATATAAATCACCAACAATTGACTATAGATTAGATCCGAATGACTATAAATTAGATCCAAAACCATTCCTGGAGCAAGTAGACAAACGTATCCACGATT
>JAAZDI010000085.1 GCA_012512295.1 Syntrophomonadaceae bacterium | reverse complement strand
CTGCATTTTCGTTAAAGATCCATACATTACATAAGATGAATTTGAATTTTAGGAATAAAGGACAGCAGCAGGTGGTATCACCATCATGTTTCTTATCCATAGCGGTTACCTCATCTCCTGAACTTAATAAATCTTTCAGAGCTCCAGCATTTTGCACCAGCGTGTTGACGAGTTCTGGAGTTACTAACTCAGGCATTTTCGGATAGTCCATATTAATCCTCCTTTGATTTAAAATCCTATTGTTTGGTCATTCCATTATATGGTTTTAGTTATCAGGAAGTTACTGCTGAGGAAAATAATTTAAACTTTCTTGAATTAGGAATGTTTGTGTCCCCGGTTTTTTCTTCTGCCGATTGATTTTCCCAGGGAATCAGTCAAAGAGGGTATTAAAGTTATAGAAGGAGCGACAATTAATTCTAGGGCAGAGGATTTATCCTTTTCCTCACAGTCAGCGTCATCCAGCTCTTTTTTGAGTATCTTTATTTCAAAATCGCATTTATTTTGGAAGCGTTTTTTGTCCTTATCCTTCTCTTTATCTTTCTTACTATGTTTTTTCTTGTCTTTATCGTCGTCATGTTTTTTATCACGTTTTTTATCGTTTTTTTTATCGTGCTTATGGTCATCGTGTCCACATTTGTCGTTATGTTTATCGCATATTTTATTTATGATTATGACTACGTCTGGTATCCGATTTTTGCCAGGTAATAGCTCAGTAAGCAATTCCTCAACTTTTTTTTCATTATCTCACCCCTTGCCTAAATTAAAATGAGATAAAAAAGTTTCATAAACATTTAAACTGGTACTTTCGTTAATCTTGACCAGTTTATGGTTCAAACTGTATTAGAAACGATTATCTAGTATCTCTATTTATGCAAAATCCTCCCTTTGATAGAAACTTTTTATTATTATATGGGCAGATTTGCTAAAGGGTTACTTGGCATGGATTAAACTGGCAGTACTTTTAACAAGGTAAAACGGGTTGAAAATTAAGAGTTTTTAATATTAGATAATTTTCAAGCCTGGATTTTCTGATATACTTTAAGAAAATAACGAGTTACAAGCTTTGGCAGCGATTCAAGATTGAAAGTGAACTGGAGAAAGAATGCGGAAAAATAACTTGAGCAGGGATATATCTCGTGAATTTACGAACTATTCTGATAAACAGTTTTTTGGTTGGGATTATTGATTAGAGGGCAGGCAATGACCTTTAAAATTGATCTCCATGTGCATTCCCGGTACTCTTTTGACTGTTCAGTCAATCCCGAGCACCTGATCAAATGGGGCAAAAAAAGAGGGATGGATGCAATCTGCATAACAGATCATAACAGTTATTTAAGCAGTGCTCCAATAGAAGAAGTGGCCAAGGATAGCGGGCTAATAGTTCTGCGAGGT
The DNA here is from genome assembly GCA_012512295.1 of Syntrophomonadaceae bacterium. GTDB lineage: Bacteria > Bacillota > Ch66 > Ch66 > Ch109 > JAAZDI01. The sequence continues at coordinate 4,302 of JAAZDI010000085.1, read as the reverse complement.
GCCGAGGCTTCTACTAGCTGCGGCCATTTAATCCTTTATGGTGTACAGGATGATTCTTGGAATAAACAGGGGTTAACTGGTCAGCTTGACCCGCAGCGATTAATTGACTATGTTAACGACCAGGGTGGGGCAGTTATTGCCGCCCATCCATTTCGGAAGGGAGAAGAGCATTCTGGTGGCTGGCGGATGGCCAAGCTCAGAGGTTTGGCAGCGATTGATGTTTGGAATCTTCGATGTACTGATGAAGAAAACCGACAGGCGGTAGAATTGGCGAAAGAGATGGGTTTACCGATGGTGGGAGGAAGTGACGCTCATGCAGCAGTGGAGGTGGGCTTGGCTTATTCAATAGTAAATGTAAAGGTAAATTCCATACAAGATTTGGTAATTGCTCTGAAGAAAGGTTGGTGTCGGGTGGGTAAGAATCTTTAGACACACCGAGATATGTCTCAACACTCGTGTTTTCGGAAATAATGCTATGGGACCTGTGAATGGAAAGGACGGTGAGCCCTGATGAATACTGCTTTTGGATCGTCTAAACCAATTAACTGGGTTAAACGGCGTTACCGACCAATCGTCGATCCCGCAGGGGTACCAGTGGCTGTAACACAAATCTGTCCAATGCAAGGCAGTGGCTCCAAAGCGCAGCTAATCCTATTTGATGATGGTCGAAAGTACGTAGTCAAATTTAAAGGGAACACCCAGGGACCACGGGTGCTGCCCAATGAGTTGATTGCTTCCCGGCTGGCTGTGCTGTTAGGGGTTCCGGTTGGAGAATTTGAGGTGGTCAGGGTTCCACAGGTGTTTATTGATTTTGAGCCAGATATGGCCCGGCGTCCTTTTGTTGGTGGACTCCAGTTTGGGAGTTTATTTTATGAAAAAGCAGTAGCCAGTCCCACGCAAACCAGGTTGGAGAAGTTGAATAATCCTAGCCTGCTCGGTTCCATTGTGGTCTTTGATCATTTAATTAATAATTGGGATCGTTCCTGCCATGGAGATAACGTATTATTTATCGAAGACACTCCTCCGCGCTTATTGTTAATTGACCACGGGCATGCTTTTATGGGACCTGAGTGGACCGTCGAGGAACTTCGACGAAACGCTCTGCCGGTCAAGCCTCTATTTGGCAATTTTTATCGTATCATGGCTCCATTAATGATTGGTGATGTTTTCTCGGAGTCTTTGGAGCGGGTGGAAAGCCTGCAACGCGAACATCTGGAATCAATCATGGTTGATATTCCGTTGGAATGGGGGATATATGAAGAAGAACAGTCAGCCTTGATCGATTTTATACTGGCCCGTAAAGGCCAAGTTAGAGCAACGATTAATGAATTAAGCAGGAAGCGTTTTCCCAAAACGTGTGCTGACTACATAGAAAGCTATGTAATATAGTACCTTTCCATTCATCCAGGGCTAAAAAATATTCGGACAAATAGCCCTTGTGGCCATAAAAAATTTTGATACTTCAGCTCTATTTTTTTGCCTAAATAATTATCAAGCTCGACTTTTTTGATATAATATGAAACACAACAATTTTCGAGCTTTTTATATCAATGTGATAAATAAAGAGTTGAAGAAGTAATGCCGAAAAACAAAAAGATTAACCAAGTCAACACACTACTATTTATTATCCTAGGAGCAACACTGGCTTCAGTTGGGTTGGAATTATTTCTTGTTCCCAACAACGTAATTGATGGGGGAGTAGTTGGTATTTCGATTATGGCTAGCTATTTAACCAACGTACCCCTTGGCGTATTTATATTTATATTGAACTTACCATTTCTTTTTGTTGGGTATAAACAGATTGGCAAGACATTTTTATTAAAAACGCTATTTGCTATCTCTTGTTTATCGATTGGAGTTTCTTTATTTCATCCTATACCTGGATTTACCAAAGACGTATTTTTAGCAGCGGTTTTTGGTGGCATTATCTTGGGCATGGGTGTAGGTCTCATTATTAGATATGGGGGTTCTTTAGACGGAACAGAAATTATTGCTATTATCTTCGATAAGAAAACAAGTTTTTCTGTTGGAGAAATAATAATGTTTTTTAATATATTTATATTGGGTAGTGCTGGATTTGTTTTTGGTTGGGATCGAGCAATGTATTCACTAGTAGCTTACTTTATCGCTTATAAAGTTATTGATTTAGTAATAGAAGGACTCGACGAATCAAAATCAGTCTTTATTATTTCCGAAAAGCCTGAGGAGATAGCCGAAGTAATTTTACACCGACTTGGTCGGGGAGTTACGTACCTTAAGGGAAAGGGCGGCTATTCTGGAGAGTTCAAATCTGTTTTATATGCTGTGATTACTAGATTAGAGGTTGCGAAACTAAAAGAAATAATCAAAGATATTGATGAGGAAGCCTTTGTTACAGTAGCCGGGGTCCATGAAGTAATGGGGGGTCGTTTTGCGAAAAGATCAATCCATTGATGGACCATAATCAGGCAAGTAAAATTCACATATGATATTAACGAGCCTTGCCTGGTTCTAGATACCTGCCCAAAACCGCCTGCCTATAGCTGCTTATAATTTTTTCCGCGCGATACTTCAAAATGTAAAACATAAGAGCTGTTATACGCGGAGTCTAATGCCGCGAATATATTAAATATTTTGAAAAAACTTCATCTTTTGGTAAACGGCAGCTTTTGCTATAATATATATTTAGTAACTCTATTAGAAAGTTATGTTATATAGCTGTTGGAATCAAAAGACTCCCACTTGTAAGTGGGGTTGCCTTGTTTAAACTTCAGGAGGAGAAGGGTCTCCATCTGAAACTTCGATATTCAGCGAAGTTGAACGAGTTCACTATTGCTTGAACAGATTTACTCTCCCTGTTATTATAAAGATTGTATCTAGTTCAATTATGTCAGGTGAAAAGGAGTCAAGGATATGGAATTGGAGCAGTGCATTAATTTTGTCCTAACTAAGGCCCAACATGCGGTACATCAGTTATTTAAAGGCGACTTGGCTCCTTACGGAGTGACTCCCGGTCAGTATGGGGTTCTTCGGTGTCTGTGGGACGAGGATTGTCAGACAGCTCGACAATTAGCGGAACGTTTATCGTTGGATGGTTCCACCATGACGGGGCTTTTAGATCGGATGGAACAAAGAGGATTGATTGTTAAAAAAACAGATCCCCGAGATCGCCGGGCTTTGCAAATCCAGCTGACGCAAAAAGGGCGTGATCTTAAAGTTCCGTTGGAAGAGGTTATTGAGAAAGCCAATCAGAAGGTACTAGAGGGGTTGGAACCCGAGCAAATAGAAGCCTTAAAGCAGTTATTATGGGAAATAAGTAAAACGAATTAAACTTTATTCCGTTACTATTATCCTAGTTGTAGTATATCGTCCTAGTGGTAGTTAGGAAATTTTATTTACCTCCGAAAAGCATGTCGTCAATGGAGCTAATGGCATCGACTTTTATGCCTAAAATGGCTTCCTGAATTACAAAATATGTTCTTGTCTTAAACTCCTCACTGGAAGCTTCCTAAAACTTCATTTTAGCATGCCTTTTTAATTTCCGTGCTTTAAACAGGTCAACCACTCATGCGCAGGGGGTGCGAATTTTTTACAAACGAGTAGATTTCTGTCTATTTATGTCTTATATACAAATAATTTATATATAAACTATTGGTTGACAAGCTATTTTTTCTGACTTAAAGTAAATAAAAAAAGCTAAAAAAAGGGAGGTATTGTCATGGATTTTAGACTGACCGAGGAACAGGAACTCATCCGAGCAAGTGCCCGAGAGTTTACTCAGAAGTATCTGGAGCCGATTGCTGCTGAGCTTGATGAAGAGAGTCGCTACCCGGCCGAAGTAATGGCCAAACTGGCGGAGATGGACTGGCTGGGAATTCCTTACCCGACGGAATATGGTGGAGCCGGTTCGGATTATCTAACTTTCGCCATTGTCATAGAAGAAATTTCTCGTGCTTGTGCTTCTACTGGATTTACGGTTTCAGCAACGACCGGGCTGGTCCTGACGCCTATTTTTCAGTTCGGTACCGAAGAACAGAAAAAGAAGTTCATGATTCCTCTCTGTAAGGGAGAAAAAGTGGGTGCGTTTGCGCTGACCGAACCGGGAGCTGGGACTGACCCGGCGTCCGCTACCACGACTGCCGTGCTGGAAGGGGATGAATACGTGATCAACGGGACCAAGACTTTTGTTTCCAATGGCCCGTTGGCGGATATTTTCGTGGTTATTGCCGTAACGGACAAGACTAAAGGGGCAAGAGGGATGAGTGCTTTTGTAGTACCCAAGGAAGCTGGCGGCATTACCGTAGGCAAGCATTTCAAAAAAAT
>JAAZDI010000084.1 GCA_012512295.1 Syntrophomonadaceae bacterium | reverse complement strand
GTGGTTAGTGGTTAGTGGTTAGTGGTTAGTGGTTAGTGGTTAGTGGTTAGTGGTTAGGCATTTACATCTTTATCCTGAGAGTCGATGGAAACACCGTATAGCTGTAGATTAGCTGAGAAATAATAGAAATTAGCAGGAATTCGGCCAGGGGTGTCGAAAACAAGAGCGCGAAAGCGCTTTTTTTACTAACCGTCCTTGACCACAAGGCGCAATGACCAACATAAATAACACAAACTACACATACTACACAAACAACAATATACGCATTGTTTACTACTAACTACCCATGTCGCAAGGCGCAGCCGCTAATGATAGTAGTGGACATATGTCATCCTGAGCGTTCGCGAAGGATTTTGCTTCTCAGTGCGGGAAGGATTCTTGGCTACGCTCAGAATGACCCGATATTAAAACTATTTACTTAATTAAGGAGTTAGACCATTAAGTGAATGACTTTTTGGAGAAGCTAAAGCTTACGATTAACCGGCATATGCTTATAGGACCAGGGGATGGGGTGGTGGTAGCTGTATCGGGCGGCCCTGATTCGATGGCCCTTTTGCATTCTTTGGTATCTTTGAGGGAAGAACTGGGGATCAGGCTGCAGGTAGTTCACGTTAATCATTGTTTACGGGGTGAAGAAGCGGATCAGGAAGCTGCCTTTGTGCAAGAAATAGCAGCAAGTTGGGATGTGCCGGTTAAGGTTTATCGGGTGGAAGTAGCTCAGTTGGCTCAAAAGTGGAGGTGTTCTTTACAGGAGGCCGGGCGACGGGTAAGATATCAGGCTTTGGAAGAGACCGCTCAAGCTTTAAGCTACCAGCGGATAGCGGTCGCCCACCACGCTCAGGATCAGGCCGAAACCATTCTGGAGAATATTTTGCGCGGCAGCGGTTTAACGGGACTGGGAGGCATGCGTTATCAGCGAGGATCAGTTGTTCGTCCGCTTCTTGACCTGACCCGAGAAGAGATTGAGCGATACTTAAAGGAAAACCAAATCCCCTACTGTCTGGATCCGAGCAATCAAAAGCTAGTTTATCTGCGCAACCGTATTCGGTTGGAGTTGATTCCTTACCTGCAAGAGAAGTATAACCCAAATATAGTAATTGGTCTTAATAGAATGGCCGAAATTATTAGAGATGATAATGATCTCTTAGAAGAATTGGCTGCTGAATCTGCTCAACGCTGCCTGCTTGAAGCAGAGTCTGCTTTGCCAACCGGATCTGCCGCCTTATCTATCCCTCAGTTGTTAAGAGAACCGGTTGCTTTGCGGCGGCGAGTGCTGCGTTGGATTCTGGGTAAGTTAAGTGGCGATCTGCGGCAGTTTAGTTATGATCATATTGAAAGGCTGCTTGAACTAGCGGTTAACCCAGTTGGGGGTCGCCGGATTTATTTGCCAGGAAATTTACAGGGCCGGCGAGAGTATAACCGGTTAATAATCGAAACTAGGGTGGTGCGTCGGAAGAAAGAAAGGTAATCTAGTTTGTTTGTTTATTTGATGTCGCTTTAAGGTTGTGTTACAATTATTAGTACGACGCCAAAGAAGTCTTGGGCTAAGAGGGAATAACTTAAGCCATTTTTCGGATTTTTTGGTATTTTCTGTAGAATTTAGTACTATACGGCGATAACTGGTATTAATTTTAATGATTTACAAGAGGCGATGGTTTTGTTAATATATATTATCTATTGTCTTGAGAACGAGAGAGGAGGACATAGGGGTTGAGCCGAATTTTTAAAAATCTAGCTATCTACCTGCTGATTGTCCTGATTGCAGTTGCGGCTTTCCGCTGGTCCGCTGAACCAGAAAAGCAAGAAAAGGCGATTGATTATAGAACCTTTTATCAGTCGGTGCAGCAGGATAAGGTTAAATCAGTAACCATTGTTCTGGAGGATAATTTCTACCGTATTACCGGGACAATGAAAAATGAAGAAAAATTTAAGCTTACCGGTCCTGAAGACCAGACTTTGCTTACTTTATTAAGAGAACACAATGTAGAGTATTTCTTTAGTCCTCCAGCGCAACCACCCTGGTGGACCAGTATGTTAACCACATTTCTCCCGATTCTTTTGCTTATCGGGTTTGTGTTCTTTATGATGCAGCAGACTCAAGGTGGAGGGAATCGGGTCATGCAGTTCGGCAAGAGCCGGGCCCGACTCCATACAGATGAAAAGAAAAAAGTGACCTTTGAGGACGTGGCCGGGGCTGATGAGGCCAAGGAGGAACTGGTCGAGGTGGTCGAGTTTCTCAAACAGCCGAAAAAATTTACGGAGATCGGTGCACGCATTCCCAAGGGGGTTCTTTTATTTGGGGCTCCCGGGACCGGGAAAACACTTCTGGCTCGGGCCGTGGCCGGAGAAGCGGGAGTACCTTTCTTCAGCATCAGCGGTTCGGATTTTGTGGAGATGTTCGTTGGTGTGGGGGCTTCAAGAGTCAGAGATTTGTTTGAACAGGCCAAGAAAAATGCTCCCTGTATTGTTTTTATTGATGAGATTGACGCGGTCGGACGCCATCGGGGTGCTGGATTGGGCGGCGGGCACGATGAACGCGAACAAACCTTAAACCAACTGTTGGTGGAAATGGATGGCTTTAGTGCCAACGAAGGGATTATTGTCATCGCTTCGACTAACCGACCGGATATCCTGGATCCGGCTCTGCTTCGGCCAGGGCGATTTGACCGGCATATCATGGTTGACCGACCAGATGTCGCCGGAAGGAAGGCTATTCTAAAGGTCCACGCTAAGGATAAACCACTGGAGAAAGAAGTTGACCTAGAGGTTCTTGCCCGACGGACCCCTGGTTTTACCGGAGCGGACCTGGCCAATATGATGAATGAGGCGGCCCTTTTAACCGCGCGTCGGAATAAGACAAAGTTAAGCATGAGAGAACTAGAGGACGCAATTGAACGGGTTATTGCAGGACCAGAAAAGAAGTCACGGGTGATCAGCGAGAAGGAAAAAGAGCTAGTAGCCTACCATGAGGCCGGTCATGCTCTAGTCGGGGCCCTGTTGCCCAATACCGATCCAGTGCATAAAATTTCAATTATTCCTCGGGGTCGGGCTGGGGGTTATACTTTATTATTACCGACGGAAGATCGTTACTATATGACCCGTTCGCGTTTGTTGGATGAGGTGACAGTCTTATTAGGGGGACGGGTTGCGGAAAGTATGTTCTTAAAAGAGATCAGCACCGGGGCTCAAAACGATCTGGAACGGGCCACCGACCTGGTCCGGAAGATGATCACTGAATATGGAATGTCGGAAAAGCTTGGGCCATTGACCTTTGGCCGAAAAGAGGAGCAGGTATTTTTAGGCCGAGATATTGCTCGGGATCGTAATTACAGCGAAGCAGTTGCCTATTCAATCGATCAGGAGGCGCGAAAAATTATCGATGCCTGCTACCAAAAAGCAGAAGAACTGTTAGCCAATAATCGGGACAAACTGGAGCTAGTTGCCCGGACTCTGATGGAGAAGGAAACTCTAGAAGGATCAGAGTTTGAGCAGTTGCTAAAAGAAGGGTTCATTTCAACTGAAAAACCGGCGTCTCAAGGAACGGCCAATCCTTCTTCTGAGGAGACTAAGGAGGTTGTCAATCCTAAGACAGACAACAGCCTAGAAGGAATACGTCGGCCGGCAGTTGGCGAAGTAATCGCTTCGTCACCTGAATAAGGGGCAATACCAGGATGGGGTTGATCTGAACCAAAAGCCCCCCCTTCTCTAAGTGGGGTTACCTTGCTTAAACTTCAGGTGGAGCAGGAGTTTCCATCTAACCCTCGGTATTCAGCGAAGCTGAACCGGTTTACTGAATGAACCCCAGCAGAAAGGAGCAGGTTACCTGGTGGAGAGAACTTTTGTCATGGTAAAACCCGATGGGGTTATGCGGCAGCTGACTGGTGAAATCATTGCCGGTTTGGAACGCAAAGGGTTTAAATTAGTGGCCATGAAAATGCTCAAGATGGATACAGCCTTGGCAGAGAGGCATTATGCGGAGCATATGGGTAAAGCCTTTTTCCCGGGATTGGTGGAATTTATTACCTCAGGCCCGGTAGTCGCGATGGTTTGGGAAGGGCCTAATGTGGTCAAGGGAGTTCGAGACTTAATGGGGGCGACCAACCCAGCGGAGGCCTTACCCGGGACGATTCGAGGCAACTTGGCGGTAACCATCTCCAGAAATGTGATTCACGGCTCAGATTCGGTGGAGAGTGCAGAACGAGAAATCGCTTTGTATTTTAAACCGGAGGAGATTTTGGTTTACGATCGACCAGCGGATGCTTGGCTCATGGAAAAATAAAGAGAGGGCCCGGCCGGCCCTTTTTCTTTGGGCAAATCACTAAGTCATAGATAACCTTAGTTAAGGGAGGGCAGCATTATGGAGATTAATTTGCAACCAGGTTTAACCGGGGAAAAACAGGAACGGGTAACTGATAGTAATACCGCTATCAAATATGGCAGCGGGGATGTACCTGTTTTTGCCACCCCAGCCCTAGTCGGTTTAATGGAAGGTGCTTCCATTAATGCGGTGGACAAGTACCTGCCGGACGGGTTTTGTACTGTCGGGATCAGCATTAGGATCAGCCACACGGCCGCTACCCCGATCGGCCTGACGGTGACAGCCCGGGCCGAGTTGGTCGAGGTAGATGGCCGTCGCCTGGTGTTTAAGGTCGAAGGATTTGATGAGCGAGAGAAGGTGGGAGAAGGAACCCACGAAAGATTTATTGTGCAGATGGACAAATTTATGCGGAAAAACCTGAGCAAACAAAACAAAAATTGATTGATGGAGTGAGCCAAATAATGCAAACAGATATTGAAATTGCTCAATCAGCTAAGCTTAAACCAATCGTTGAAGTAGGTAGCAGCTTGGGC
>JAAZDI010000008.1 GCA_012512295.1 Syntrophomonadaceae bacterium | reverse complement strand
TCCTGGTTAACGGGACAAACTTTATGCTGCCGGTTAAGGCCAAGAATGAGAATAATGAGGAAGTGATTATTCAGGACGGGACCCGCGTTTATATGCAAACTGACCTGGGGGGGAGTCTGACAGAAGTTGATCTGATTGATGCCGACGCTCTAAGTGCGTTAGGCATTGCCGCAAAGGTCACCCGGGTTACCCCGGATGCGCCGGACGGGCAGGAATTTCCCCGGGTCGAGGTGCTTGATTCTAATACTATTCGGCTTATTACTATTGCTCAGTCGAGCGTAGGTCACCGGACCCTGCGCTTTGTGAACCCGGATAGGGGGGAGACTACGGCAACTGTCGAAGTCGTTACGCCAGTTGCTTTTCCGGAGATAACCGGGATTGACCCCAACCGGGGGACCCTGGCCGGCGGGACCCTGGTCACCGTGTCGGGCAACACCTTCCGGCCGCAAGCGGAGGTCTATTTAGGAACCCGTAAAGCGGAAATCACCCAGCGCGACCCCAGCGGCAACTGGCTGATTGTGCGGGCCCCGGCTGGAACAGAAGCTGACCTGGGCAAAAAACTGGATGTAACCGTTGTTAATAAAGAAGATGGTGGGAGTTGTACCCTGATTGGGGCTTGGGAGTATCGGCGGTCCCAGGTTTCCTCGCGGATTAGCAAGGTGGAACCAAATCAGGGATCAACTCTAGGGGGAACACCGGTGACGATTATCGGGGAAAACTTCCGGCCTGACAATCCGGCAGACCCAGATGAGCCGGCAGAGCAGGTTCAGGTCTTTTTTGGCACCGAGCCGGCGACCGACGTCGTGGTGCAGGATTATCAGACCATTACCTGTCTTACCCCGCCTCAGGCTGCGGGAACCTATGATGTTACAGTGAAGGATCCTAAACCGGGATACTATGCTGAGGTCTTTCTCCGCAATGGGTTTACCTACCGGACCTCCAGCATTACGGTAACCAATCTATTTCCGGATAAAGTGAATCGGAGCGGCAATACCCTGATTCAGGTGACTGGTTCCGGTTTTGAATTACCGGTTGTGGACGAAAACGGCAACAAAGTTAGCGAAGGAACAACGGTCTATATGCAGACAGACAGTCCCAACGCTGACGGCGAGGAAATCTTAAGATGGGAAAAACTTGAGCCAACCGACATGGTTAACCTGCACGGTCAAAATCTGCCGCGGGTAGAGGTTATTGACCAAAATACGATTCGGCTGTTTTCCCTGCCCCAGGGTCGCAGTGCGGATGGTAATTTTAAGCGCCTGCTTCGGTTTGTCAATCCCGATGGGGGAGAGGTTCAGGCAACGGTGGAAGTGATTGTGGCCGAACCCTTACCCATAATCAGCAGGATCAATCCCACTGAGGGGCCTCTGGCCGGTGGCACCTTGGTGACAGTTAGCGGCAGCAACTTTAAGCCTTTGGTTGAGGTCTATATTGGCGGGCGCAAAGCGGAAGTAGTGGAGCGGAAAGCAGACGGCAGTGAAGTAATCATCCGCACCCCGGCCGGCCAGCAGTCGGATCTGAACAAAAAGCTAGATGTGGTAGTGATTAATCCAGAGGATGGCGGCAGCGATGTCCTGCTCGAAGCCTGGCAATACCGGGTGACCCTGAGCAACCCAACCATAACTAAGGTTGAACCCAACACCGGGCCGACCATCGGGGGGCAACTGGTTACTATTACCGGGCAAAACTTCCACCGCGACGCGGAGGTTTACTTTGGTACCAAACCAGCCACGGATGTGGAATACATTGATTATCAGACCCTCAGATGCAAGACACCGGCAAACAATAGCGGCAGTTGTGATGTCATCGTCCGGCACCCAGCTCCGGATTTCGGGGAGGCAATCCTCCGGGGTGGTTACACCTACGAAAGGCTTTTCCCGGAAGAACCGACCGGCTTTACGGCCCGACTGATCGGGCATCGTTACATTCAGTTGTCCTGGCAGCCGGTCGAAGGGGCTAGCAACTATGAGATCTTTGCCCAGACTGATGACGATGAAGACCTTGTTTTCCTGGCCAGCACTGATCAGACCAGCTATCTGTTAAAAACAGTTGAGGAGGGGGAAGATTATTATTTCCAACTGCGGGCGGTATCGGATAAAGGAGCCTCTCCCCTGATTAAGGCTGACCCGTTCCCTCTCTACGTTGGGTACATTGATGAGGAAGATGATGAAGACGAAGATGAGGACGAGGATGAAGACGAGCGTCCGGCCAGCGTCGTCAACCTGGCGGGCAATACCCTGCACATCATCATCGGGAATCGGCCCAAGAACGAATACTACCTTGATTATCTTGACCTGACCGATGACCAATACAGCCGGGTCAACCGGGTGCAGATCGGAGTCCCGTTGTCCTTGCTCCAAGCTAACCGGCGGGTACTGGTTAAAACGCCACGTTTTGACCTAGAGTTCTCACCCCGGGCCCTGTATACCCAGGAAGTCAGGCAAGCAGAAAGAGGAGCTGCCTGGGCAAACTGGATCAAAGATTCGGCGCAGATTTACGTCTATTTAATTCTTCAGCCTTTGCAGCCGCGTGACGTGGAGCGGGCCACCAGCAAACTGGGGGCTAATTATAAACTGGTCGGGGGGACCGAGTTACTCGGTGAAGTCCGGGTAGGCACCCGAGCCCAACCAATTCAGGGATCCTTTAGCGGGGCGATTGATTTAACCCTGAAGGCCTCGGCCCGGCAGTGGAGTGCCAGCGAAACCGGAAATTTATACGTTTTGGATCCAGCTAGACGTGAATGGAACAACCTGTTTGGCAGCACCAACCCAGCCTATGGCACCGGCCGGATTCAGGTTCTTCGGCCGGGAAGCTATGGATTGATCGTAAAAAAGCAATGGTAACCAAATTCGAGCCAGGTTGGGCAATCGGCGCAAAAAGCCAGAATACAGGGAGGCATAATTCGGGTGCGTAAGCTAATAACCAAAAAACATCACATCAATAAACCCTGGCAATTAGCGCGGCGGGGACTATTGCCGCTGCTGGTTTCTCTTATGATCCTTAACTCCGCCTTAACCGCTAGTGCCTTTATGGATTCTGCCCCGGACTGGACTAGCTCCGCTCTAGCCCCTACATACCCCGGGGTAGCCAACGGCCTCGAGCTCCGGCAGAGCCTTCAGTTTGCCGACCTTGGCCAGCACTGGGCCAAGGATTCGATCATTCGAGTCGCCGCCCAGGGACTGATGCGCGGTTATGGGAACCATCGGTTTCGGCCAAATCAAGCCTTAACGCGGCAGGAAGTGATAACTGGTTTAGTTCAAGCCCTGGGCCGGGAGGCCGAAGCCTTAGCCGCCGCGGAAACGGGGACACAGAATTTGGGGGTCATCAGGGCCGATTCCTGGGCCGCTGGTTTTTTGCAGGCCGCCATCAGTGCCGAGATCATTACTGCCGATGAGTTTAACGCAAAAGACTGGCGAGAAACCGCGACCCGTGAGGAACTGGCATTGTGGATCGGCCGGGCGATTCAACTTCAACCGGTATATGGTGCTGAACGCCGCACCATATACAGTTTTAGAGATGCCAACGAGATAGATCTAGCTGCGGCCCCCTGGGTGGAAGCGGTCTTACGGGAAAACTTAATGTATGGGGCGCAGGCAAATCTGTTTGACCCGAAAGGGCCAATGACCCGGGCGCAATTAGCGGTCATGTGTGACCGGCTTAGCCCCCGGTTACATCTGATCCGAGGGGTCACCGAGCATTGGGGGATAGTGGAAGAC
>JAAZDI010000083.1 GCA_012512295.1 Syntrophomonadaceae bacterium | reverse complement strand
GTCGTATATTCACGACGTAAAAAGGCCATGGCCCCACTGTGAATAGCCCCGGCAATTTCCTGCATGCGGGCATTGCCTGGCTGCTCGCGTTTTACCTTTAGGATTTGCATCCAAGCAAATAATAAAGTAAAAATTCCCACAGCCGGTGCCCCGTACAATAATACCATTTGTAAGTTTTCTGACATAATAACTTCTGCCTCCTGGAATCAATATAATAAAACTACCCAACTAAGCATTGTTTCATTTGACCATTGTTTTAATTAGCAGTCCAGGACCTCCTATTCTGAAATTTCATTAGATATTATTGACGATTAAAATATGTAGTATCCTGATATTTAACTATAGCGATAACTTATTTGATATCTATCTCCTCCTTCTAATTTTTTTGGGAACATTTATGTCATTTAGCGCATGATTAAGCCGGTACTAAAAAATTAGCTTAGTACCGGCAATTCACCAAGCCTCAGTGATTACTACAAACTATATTATATAATAGTAAACACAAAACAGCCAGGAAATTGCGACTAATATTAGTTAAGAGTCAAAAAGTTATTAACCATATATAATCGAGTAAAGAAAAACCGGGAGCAACGGTTTTTCAGTGCTGCCATTCAGATTTCCATTAGGACAACCATTTTGCTTTGCTTTAACCACTCACCGCATTAAAGCCTCTGCGGAGAGTATATATTTTTTGGTTAAGAAATGCAAAAGCTAATAATCTATTATTTACAACTATTGATGCTTGTATTTCTTATTCCTGAACGTATAAACTCCGTATCCTCGATATACCTTAGGATTTCGGCCATCTCCGGTATTTAATATTTACCTTACGATTAAAACCGGGACCGTAGACAGCCGAATGACCCGATCACAAACACTGCCCAACAATAACTCTGCCAGTTTATTCAAACCACGGCTGCCGATAACTATTAGGTCAAACTGGTTTTCTTCGGCGTAACTGATAATAGTTTCAGCCGAATCACCACACAGATGAATAACTTCTACTGGCAAACCGGCTTCTTCAAATGGTCTCTTGGAAATGCGCAATATTCGTTTTCCTTCATCACTTAAAACGCATTGATACCTCAACTCTACATCGGCATTGGCTAAACCATAATACCCCCATCGCTCTTCAATAGCTTGACCAACGTGTAAAAGGGTTATTTTTTCAGCTATTCCTTCCTGCAGCATTTGTCTAGCATAAGTAACCGCTTTGATTGCACTCTTTGAGCCATCAGTTGGCACTAAAATTTTTTTCAGCATTGCTCATTCCCCCTTCTACTTAGAGTGTGAAAAACGGTTCTGTGTTAGGGTTTAGAAAAATAGTACCATAATCAAGAATAAGAAAGGAAGATAATGATAAGCGGATTTTTGATTGAATTTAAAAATTACGACTTGAAGGGCAGTTTTTATCACGATTCCCGCATCCTCTATACAAAAACATTCAAGCCTGCTAATATAGTTAACGGAGTAGAAAAACTGCAAATATGGAAGTGATTGAAGTGAAGCTAACCAACCCCGGTCAAAAACAGGGCCATTATAGAATTATTGGAACCTACCTCCTGATATCGATGCTCTGTATTGTCCTAACGGGATGTAGCGTTCCATCTGACAAGAATTCAGCCCAGCCGGCGACATCTATTCCGCAAGATAAAAAATACCCGGCGGCTGTTCTAATCGGAACCGAAGCTGATCACGCCCGGGCCACGGTACGGACCACTTCCGCTCCACTACCGACCGGCAGCCCGATCTTTTTTTCAGTCAGAAGTTTTGGAGGCTACGGAGTTAATGAGTTGACGGCTGAATTGCACAACTTAACCCAGGATATCCCGAAAGACCAACCGTCACCCATTTTTAGTTGCACTCTACCGGTTGAGGCAGGAAAACAAAATGTTTTAGGTACCATTCCTGGTCTGCCGCCGGGACAATACTTACTCCGAATTTACCGAGCAGACGAAAATATAGCTGCGCGACAATTTCACGTACAATAGGGGGGAGCCTAATGAAGAGCCCGCATACTCAAGAGGTTATTGTAAGCCTGAAAAGAGATTCCCGTTATTATCTGCTTGCCGGTGGAATAACTCTCCTGGCAGTAATTGCGCTTGTATTATTCTGGTTTATTTGGCCTAGCCGGCTCCCTAATTCTTTGATTAATAGCCGGACCACCTGGATTATGAATTTTTCTGGGATTATTTTTAGCATCGTGATCCTTTTAGCTATTTTGACCATCTACCGAGAATCACAGGAAATAGTTATTCTGACAAACAAAAGTCTCCTTATCTGTCCTAGAAAGCAGATGACTCGGACAACAATCCCGCTTGAGCACATTAAGCGAATAGAGCTAGGGCACTCACCCCTTGAAAAATTAAGCCGGTGCGGAAGTTTGTGGTTAACGCTGCAGGGAGAACCGGCAGAAAGTCACTTGATTGGCCCCTTTAAGCAAGAGCAAGTTATTTGTCTCAAACAAATACTGGAGAAAGAACTGGAAAAAACCTAGGCAAAGCAAGCCAATCATAGCGAGTAGACCCCATGCCGCTCGACAACCCTATCAGACCACGAATAATTATGATCGTGCCGTGTTTGATCGAGTTATAATCCAAGCGCAACTAATATCGAGGAGAATTATAAACCTCTAGTACTAATGGATCAACTTTGAAAGTAGAAAGCAATAAAAAGCAGGCAGCCCCTTACCTGAAGGACCTTCCTGCTTATTTTATTGCGTTACTTATCCTAGTCAACTACTTATCAGCTAACATGGCAATAAACATCCCGGCCGCCACAACGGTTCCAATTACCCCGGCGACGTTTGGCCCCATTGCTTGCATCAGAATATAATTCTTTTTGTCCTCTGCCTGAGCGACCCGGTGCATTGTCCTAGCGGCCATCGGTACTGCTGAAACCCCAGCCGCGCCAATTAAGGGGATGATTTTTTCCTTTAAGAACAGGTTCATGATCTTAGCGAAAATAATCCCCGCAGCAGTTGCCGCCGCAAAAGCTACTATTCCCAGGGCAAAGATAAACAGCACCTGAGGATCCAGGAAGGTTTCGGCACTCATCGTTGCGCCAACGGCTACCCCCAAAAAGACGGTTGCAATATTTAACAAAGCGTTCTGAGCCACATCATTCAGCCGTTCCACCACTCCAGATTCTCTAAACAGATTACCCAGCATAAACATACCGATTAAAGGAGCAGCGGCGGGTACTAAGATAACGATGACAATCGTGGAAACAATGGGAAAAATAATTTTTTCTGTTTTACTAACCGGCCGTAACATCGGCATCCGAATCAATCGTTCCTTCCTGGTTGTCAAGAGTCGGGCAATCGGGGGCTGAATCAGCGGGACCATCGCCATGTAGGAATAAGCGGCCACCGCACACGGCCCCATAAGGTAAGGTGCCAAATAAGACAGAACATAGATGGTCGTCGGTCCATCGGCTCCCCCAATTATGGCAATCCCAGCTGCTTCTTTGATGGTGAAGCCGGCTTGGATAGCCCCAAAAT
>JAAZDI010000082.1 GCA_012512295.1 Syntrophomonadaceae bacterium | reverse complement strand
TAATAAGTAGGCTATACTCAAAAAGTAGGCTATATTCAAATATAGTAAAGTGTAATAATTTGGGGGAAGGATATGCGGTTGATAACGGAACAACGGGAACGCGAGTTGCTTTCTCCTTGGGCCGCCCAGAGTTCTAAGGCCCGACGTAAAAGAGCGGAAGCCAAGCAGTGTGATTTGCGGACAAGTTTTCAGGTGGACCGGGATCGGATCATTCATTCCAAGGCCTTTCGCCGGTTAAAAGATAAGACTCAGGTGTGGATAGCTCCAGAAGGTGCCCATTACCGGACCCGCTTGAGCCATACTTTGGAACTAGCCCAAATAGCGCGGACGATTGCTCGTTGTCTCAGCTTGAACGAAGATCTGACCGAGGCGATTGCCCTGGGGCATGACCTTGGTCATTCTCCTTTTGGACATGCTGGCGAAGAACAGTTGCGGCTCTGCCATGGCCAGTTCGAACACAATGAACAGAGTTTGAGAATAGTCGAGGAATTAGAACGGGAAGGGAGGGGTTTAAACCTCACTTTGGAGGTGTTGGACGGTATTCTTAACCATACAGGGGAAACCCCTGAACCGTTTACTCTCGAAGGCCAGATCGTCAAAATTGCAGACCGGATTGCCTATGTTAACCACGATATTGATGATGCGATACGGGCCGGGATTTTACGCCCAACGATGCTGCCGGCCCAATGCGTAAAAATATTGGGACAAACACATGGCGAAAGGATTGACACCCTGGTCAGGGATATGGTCGAACAATCTCAGGGTCAGCCACGGATCAGGCAGTCGCCGGAGGTCAAACAAGCGATGGCTGATTTGCGTCAGTTCATGTTTGAAAAAGTCTATCTAGCCGAGGTCAATCAAGCAGAGGCGCGCAAGGGGAGGCGGATTGTTAAGGAATTATACGAGTTTTTTATCCGCCATCCAACAGAACTACCAGAAACCCTGCAGCAGAAAATCAAGCAAGGGACCGACTTAAGACAGGCAACGGTTGATTATATTGCGGGGATGACGGACATTTACGCGGTCCGGTGCTTTCAGCGCCGGTTTATCCCAGGAAGCCGATTCGCCGCTTATCCTTTTGACTAGCTGTTTACCAATTTGGAGACAATCGTGGCCAGTCATACTTCTGGTCATACGATTAAATGGAAAAGCAGGTTCCGAAAATTTTTTGCCAGTTCCGAACCGCTTCGGCCTCTTGATTTTGCTCGGCCCAGACGATTGCCTGTTGCGCTTCGGCAAGGCTGGCCCGGGCATGATTTTCAAACGTTCCTAGGCGATATACGAACTGTTCACTTCCTCTGGCCAGCCAGTGTTTTTGGTTGATATCTTGACCGGCCAGGAAGGCTAGAAAATCTCTGGTCAGGTAGGGATAAGCGGCGAAGGCTTCGGAGTAGTTTTCGTTCTCCAGGAGTTTTCGGTCAAGGAAGTCTATGATCAGGGTTTCCATTAACAGGCCGCTGAGCGGGACCTGGTGCTCCCGACGCCAAGCCGCCATCATCTTGGCCAGTTTTCTCACTTTTCCATGGTGTTTTTGATCATTTTCCTCAATTGCCTCAATCTCCGCCAGTAATCTGGCTGGTCGCCACCTTCCGCCATAGCTGGCGTGGGGGTAGAGATAACTCTGGTCTGCCTGCTGAAAAACGGGGATTACTTCCAACTCGAACTCTGGGGTATTGATAACAATGGTCCTTTCGTCCTGGCCAATCTTCGCCTTTGGAGCGACCTGAGCAAGGCTTTGCCGCACTGTCTCGAGGAGTTTTCCCGGTCCATTGTCCGATAAGCGATCAAACTCGGCAAAGAGGGCCGGTGGTAGTTCAAAAGCGATATCGATATCCCTGATCCCCTTGATGGCCGTACCCCGGCCATAGGAGCCAACATACCGGCTGTTTTGGACAGGAGAATTAATGCCCCAAAAATCCTGATTCAGTCGGGCGGTTATCTGGCTAAACCAACTGGCAATAATTGCTTCAGTAGCCGGCTCGATTTGGAGATTTTGCACTAAGGCTTGAAAATGGTTGGCAACTAGCAAAACTTTCCCTCCCCCTGATTCCGTGTCGCTTACATAGAATGCCTGTATTGAACTCGTCGGACAATATTGACTGAGTTTTTCTAATCGTTTTTGAAGTTAATCAGGCTTATATTAATGCCTGTTTGAATACCGGTAAATTCTGTTTTTTTTCCCTGATTCCTGCTTTTGCAGCATATGAAAAATTAATCGCGCGGTGTTTTAACAAAGGCCAGCCTAAAATGATTTTAATGCCCGGCCCGAAGCCGAAACGGTTAGTTTCTGGTCAAGCCTGCTGGCCGGGTCAAACACAAGCACAAACTTTTTTGGTAGGGTAGGAATTCTGGAATAAGCTGTCGAACATAGATAATGTTAGTACTATAGGTTGGTTTTGCCTAAATCTAGATTGGAGGGATCAGCATGGATTTTTACGAGGTAGTTTACCAGCGGAGGGCAATCAGAAAATACAAACCGGATGCAGTACCCCGGGAAGTCTTGCATAAAATTCTAGATGCCGCTAACTGGGCACCCTCCGGGATGAACCTGCAACAGTGGGAATTTATAGTCGTCACCGGGGAAAAGAAGAAGCAACTCGGCGAGAGTTACCGTCAAGCTGCCGAAAGCTTTACCAGGGATTGGGAAGAAAAACGACGTCAAGCGTTTTTAGAGTTTGCCCAGAACTACGGAGGGGCCCCGGTGGTGATTGTTGCGTTAACAGATGCAACGGACGATCCAGGTGTGCGGAAGATGCATCTAGAAAGTGTCAGCGCGGCTTTTGAGAATCTTTTATTGGCTGCCTATGCTGAAGGTCTGGGAACCTGCTGGATGACCGGACCGCTTCAGGATGAAGCATCAATGCGGCGTATTTTAGATATACCCCCAGAAAAGGAAATTGTCGCCGTAACCCCGGTTGGTTATCCGGATATGGTGGCCAAAGCTCCTTCGCGTAAGGATCCTGACTTGACCAGCAAGGTGCGTTGGGTTGAATGACGAAGGGAGAGTTCTAAAAGTTAATATTTATCTGATTTTTAGAGGAAATTTAAGATTTGTGTAGAAATTAGAAAATGGAATCTATTTAACTTATAACAATGATTAAGAATGGGAGGGGAAACCTTGTTTAGGGAAGCAAATTGTAATTATTGTGGCGAGTGTTTAGGTCGGTGTTATAATCTAAGTTTTGATAATGAGACTGGTGCTGAAGAGTTTCGGAAACTAGTAGCTGGCGAAAAAGTGGACTGGCTCCATGACTGTATCACCTGTATGGCCTGCAATGAGTATTGTCCCCAGAACGCCAGACCCTTTGATTTAATCTTGAAGCGACTTGAAGAAGACGGCACTTTTACGGACCAGAAATTGCTCAGTGATATGGCTGCCAGATTCTTAGCAAAAAGCGATCCTAAACCAGTGCAGCCGAAAAAGAGGGTAATGTCCCTTTGCGTGATGACCGGAAATATGCCTTGGGCGGTTCATGGACAACTGTTTGAGAATGAAGATTTAACCATTCTCAAGGGTTTGCCCTATTTCTGCAATGTTCTTTTTGCTCATATGGGGAACGAGTCAATTATGCGCGAGCGGGTGCAGAAGCAAGTCGATAATCTCGCGGCCTCCGGAGCCAAAGAAATTATTTTTGTCCATGAAGACTGTTATGCGATGTTTAGCGATATTGCTAAAGAATATGGCGTCGAAGTTCCTTTCCGGCCGGTGCACCTTTTTGAATACCTCCGGGATTACCTAAAGGAGCACCAGGACAGCCTGAAAAAGTTGAATATGAAAGTCGCCTATCAGCGGCCTTGTGCTTCACGGCATACCCCGCCGGAAATCGAAGCGATATTAAACGAAATCTTTGAACTAATTGGGGTAGAAAAAGTAACCCGGCAGTACGAAGGAATTAATGCACTGTGTTGCGGCGTTGAAGTAGCTGGGCCGGAATTGAAACTATTCCCCAGAGGGAAGAATTACGAGCCTTTCCGAGATAAAAACATCCAGGATGCCGTAGATAGTGGAGCCGAAGCCATGGTCTATCTATGTCCAATGTGCTTTAAAACTTTAAGCGGCAAGGCCAGAGCGGCCGGTATGAAAAACTACATGATCAGTGATATTTGCCGCTTAGCCTTAGGAGAAGAGCTGCCGGAAGATAAACCAGCCTAGAAAAAACCGGATATTAAAGGATTGGATACACTTGTTAAGCGCGGTGAAATAACCGCGCTTTATCCATTTCCTTGAACAACAATTATTTATAAAGCAATTAACAAATATTTCTTATCCATTTAAACTTTTGTTTATTGACAAATATTATAATTTCGGATTATTATAGAATAGCTTAGACATATAGTTTGTAAATAATTACATGTTCCATAACGGCACACTAACAGGGGGGTAAAATTTAATGAGACATTTAGCTGATCAAATCCAAACCATGAAAGACTTCGGCTTCAAAGTGACTCATCAACGGCTCGTGGTTTTAGATTATCTACAGCGTTCCAAAGAACATCCCTGCGTAGAAAAAATCTACAATGATCTTAAGGAAAGATATCCGACCTTGAGTCTGGCCACAATATATAACACCTTAGAAATGTTGGAAAAGACCGGGCTCGTTAAGGATATTGGCGCGCCAGAAGAACGACGACGGTTTGATGGGATTATGACCGAGCATTCCCACTTTTTCTGTACCAAATGTGGTAAAATCGAGGACCTGGTCATTTCAGACAAGGGCCATTTGATGGAAGCAGCCAGAAACAATGGACGAAGTGTAGACCGTTTGAGGTTGGATTTCTTTGGTTTATGCAAGGATTGTCAAGTTGAGGAAAAGACGGTCCAGGAGTCTTAAATACTATCACAATTAATGATAGTAAGCGTAATAAAAAGCAACTGTCGAATTCAGGAGTAATAATGTCCTAATTTTTTATGACGAACATTAACGAACATTAATTTATAGTTACTAAGTAAATCTCAATCTAGGTTTCTACTAGATTGAGATTTATTTTTAGACTGTATTTACTTATTTGCTATAAATATTTGCTATTTCCATTTCAATGCTCTTTCAAGGCTATTAGGATTCATAGAAAAAATGTGCAAGTCATGAGACACTTTTAGGCAGTGCCTATTATTACATGCCGAAAATAGTTATTAATTCTTTCTTGGCGATAATCACCGTTGTTTTTTCGTGAATAATAATAATAACCTAATCTGAAAAAAGCATGAAAAAAGGATGAGCTATAATTAAGACTAGAGTTATTCAGGAAGGAGCTTCAAAGTTGGCTAAAGTAGTTATCAAAGATTGTCAGGCTTATCGTCTTGATCTGTTAAAAAGCCAGATCGAAGCGGGGATAGAACTGCTTGGTGGTTGGGGAAAGTTCGTCAAGCCAGGCATGAAAGTCCTGTTGAAGGTTAACTTAATTGGTCCCAAAACTTCCGATACAGCTGCTATAACCCACTCGGAGTTTGTTCGCGCTCTGACTCAAATATTAAAGGAGCATGAATGTGCTGTCTGGATCGGGGATAGTTCTGGGGGAGCAATAGCCGGTATCGCCCCTACCGCCCAGAGCCTAGTTGTTTCCGGTCTGGAAAAAGTAGCTAAAGAAGAAGGAGCAGTGATAAAAAACTTTGATCGGGAAGGCGTTGTTGGAGTCACACCTTCTACAAACTATGTTGATAAAATGTACCTGGCTAAGCCTTTGTTTGAGGCTGATTTCGTTATTAATCTTCCCAAGTTAAAAACTCATTCAGCCGGTATCTATACTG
This sequence comes from Syntrophomonadaceae bacterium, assembly GCA_012512295.1. Classification (GTDB taxonomy): domain Bacteria; phylum Bacillota; class Ch66; order Ch66; family Ch109; genus JAAZDI01. Next base: position 2,340 of record JAAZDI010000082.1, on the reverse strand, counting down.
GTGCGGTCAAGAACCTATTCGGCTGCATACCCGGCCTAAAAAAAGCTGAGTATCATCGCTTAGCCCCAAATCCTAAAGACTTAGGCCATATATTTGCAGATATTCACCAGGCGGTCAAGGCTGGGCTCCATATTATGGACGGAATTACTGCTATGCAAGGTGAAGGACCAACGGCAGGCGAAGTATATCAGGCAGGCAAAATCCTTTTCAGTACTGATCCGTTAGCCCTTGATGTAGTAGCCGCGGCAATGCTGGGGATGGATATCGAAGATATCCCTATCCTAATCAGTGCCAGGGAAAGGCAATTAGGGGAGGGGGCTTTAGATAAAATTGAGATTGCCGGGGATTATGATTCACCGCCTAGACTTCCAGGCTTTAAGCTTCCAAAACGACTTAGAAGTCTAAAGCCACGTAATCACGCAGTTCTAGTAAAATTAATCGACTTTTTAAAGACCAGACCCAGAATTAATACCAAATTATGCAAGAATTGTAACATGTGTGTTGAGAGTTGCCCGGTCCAAGCGATAAACAAAGAGACTAAAAAAGTAGATTATCGTTCGTGTATCGAGTGCATGTGTTGCCATGAACTTTGTCTGCACAAAGCAGTTGAATTGAGAAGAGACAATCGGATAGCAGATCTTTTTCTCCGCCTTTACCGGGGTAAATACCGATAGAAATATGTGAAAAATATGGATAACATTTATAGAGATAATGTTTATAGATAAATTATAGATAGTTTATAGATAGAAAAGATGTTAGTTAAAAGCAACTGGCTTAACTTAATTGCTATAATCCGATCAGTTAATTCTAAGACATTCGGCATATCGTAGGAGGGATAAATTGATGAAGAATATCTTGCTTATTTCAGCTCGACCTGGAGCGGGAGTCATGACTATTTCCGTTAACCTGGCAACCGGTTTAGCACGGTGCGGCTCTCAAGTGCTCATTAGCAGTTTTCAATCAGATCCAACCTTCACCACTTGGCTGCAAGGCTCACAGAATGGCGCAAATGGTTTGCTGGAACGTTATGCGAACCTGAAATTGGTTGAATGGCCTGAGTTCCTTGCAGGGGAAAGCAATCTGGAAAAATCTTATGATTATTGGCTGGGGATTTGCGGCGGAGACCTTGAAAAAGTAGCGCGGTGGAAAGGGAAGGAACTGCAGGTTCTTTGTATTTTTGACGCGGTAAAAGATGCTTCAGAAGAAGTAATCACCATCGAGAGGAAGTTGCGGCAACTCTCCGAGGAATTAATCGGGATTGACCTGCTAGTCCCCAATAAAGTCCACCCGGGTGAATGGAAAAAGAGCAGCGGCCTAATCCTGGATTTGAGCAACCAACTTGGTTGGGAAAAGGTTGCTGACCCGATTCCGTTTTGCGAAGCCATTCACGATCTGCCAAAAGAGAGGAAGAGCGTTTGGGAGTTGCCTGACTACTATAACAACCGCAAGCAGGCATTCCAAAGGCTATTGGAGAGAGTTAAGAACGATTAGGTAGACAAAATAAATCCTGCTAAAATAAATAGATAACCTGAACTGGATCGCCTTTTTTGATAAGACCTCCTTCAATAACCCGACAAAAAAGCCCTTCGGATGGCAATAAAGATACCCCAAAAGTCCGGGTGACCACGCTGGGATGATCTTCTTTACCAATCTGAGTTACTTCTAAAATTACCTTGCTGCCGATTTTCAGTTGTCCACCGATACCGATATTGGTCAAATTTATTCCCTCGATTAATAGGTTCTCGGCGAAATCACCGGGCCCAGCATTTAGCCCGTGGAGCTGATTAGCCTTCAATACACTATCGAGATTCAAACAGGTAACCTGTCGACCCCAGGGCCCAGCATGGCCGTCATTCTCAATCACATAATCCTTAATAACATTGGCTTGTATGACTTCTTTTTTCAATTGTCCGCGTTCAGGACTGATGCAGATCGAATAAAGCCTACCTTTTAACAATTCTTGGCCGCTGTGCCTTATATCCCCATGCCTGAGGGCAGGGGCTTAACGGCACGTTTCGGTATATCACATAGATATAGAGTAAGCCCCGCAAGGGCCAGCACAATGCTGACACTGCGGGGTTCTGTTTTCCAAGGGCTAATAATGGTTTAAAGGGACTGACTTCAATTCAGTTATAATAGTTAACTCAGGGAATGTTTGGATTTATAATACTGATAAGGATTCTTTTCAATTGTGTTGATGGGGGTTCTTGGAATGCTAGACAAAGCCATAGGAATTGCCGTTCGTGCTCATGCTGGTCAAATTGCTAAGGCGGGAGAACCGTACATTCTCCATCCGTTAAGAGTCATGCTATCAATGGAAAATGAATTGGAAAGGATATG
>JAAZDI010000081.1 GCA_012512295.1 Syntrophomonadaceae bacterium | reverse complement strand
CCTGAATTGACTCTTGTTTTGTTAACTGGGCTGCTCATTTGAATTAAACCTAATATTTTTTCCATCTCTTCCAGCTTTGTCAGCCGATGAGCCGGCGGCACTTCTAGATAAACCTGAGCCAGCTCGATTAATCGCTTCCAGTATGGTCGAGTATCAATAAAAGATGGAGTAATAGACTGTTTATCAAATTGTGCCAGCTGTTGCTGGGCTACTTTTTTGATAAAGTTCGTAAAACCACCGTAAACTGAGGAATTAGTACAATTAAGCCGTTTTTCTGTTATTAATATGTTCTTTAATCGATCAACTAATTCCGTATTCATAACTTCTCCCTTAATGTTTGCGCCAGAGATAATACGGACTGCCGGCATAAAAACGGGTGCCTTGCGGCACCTTAAATACTAATATAAAATAAATAGTTCTACTTCTATTTCACGAAGTTCTTTCCTGTAGGCTTAGATACGGCGCTCCTATTTTTATTTAACTAGTCGCGCCTCTATCCTTTCTTGCAGTATCTGCGGTGCTAAAATTCTACATCTATTTCTCGCAGTTCTTTCCTGTAGGCTTAGATACGGCGCTCCTATTTTTATTTAACTAGTCGCGCCTCTTTCCTTTCTTGCAGTATCTGCGGTGCTAAAATTCTACATCTATTTCTCGCAGTTCTTTCCTGTAGGCTTAGATACGGCGCTCCTATTCCACAGCTATATAATAATGGTATAAGGGCTGGCCGCCATGGTGGAGTTCTATTTCACAATTGGGAAAGTCTTGGCTTAATGCGGCGGCTAGTTCTTCAGCCTGGTTGGCTTCTACGTCTTCTCCATAGAATATGGTGATGATTTCGTCTTCTTCCTCAACCATTTGCTGGAGCAGATCCTTTACGACTTGGGCGGGATCTTCGCCGGCTACCTTTATTGTTCCGTTAGCAATCCCGATTATCTGATTGGCTTTAATATCCAAGTCATCCAGCTGACAATAACGAACCGCGAAGGTGACTTCTCCTGATTTTGCCCGTTTGCTTCCGGCCAACATACTTTGATAATTATCTTCAAGAGAGGCATCCAAGTCAAAAGCAACGAGGGCGCTAATTGACTGGGCTAAACTCCGAGTTGGTACGACCTTAACCTCTTTTTCTACCAACTTAGCGGCCTGTTCAGCGGCCAAAACTATATTACTGTTATTTGGCAAAATAATTACCTGAGAGGTTGAGACTCGATTAATTGCCTGGACTAGGTCTTCAATACTTGGATTCATGGTTTGGCCGCCTTCAACCACCTCATCTACTCCCAAACTACGTAAAATCTCCCCGATCCCTTGACCGGCAGCCACCGCAACCAGACCGACCTTCTTGTCAACCTGTTCTGAAATAATGGCGGATGGAGATTCTATCTGCCGGTGGGAAAATTGATCTTGCGCAGAATCATTGGTTACAGCTGTTCTGGCAGCCACATCGGTGGTTTCCGCGCTTATTGACTCTGACTGGGCTAGATCACGGACCAACCCTGACTCCTCAAATGCTCGATGCTGTTCCTGCATGTTATCAACTTTAATCTGATGTAAAGAACCATACTTTAGGCAATTTTCCAGAACCAATCCGGGGTTGTTTGAATGCAGATGCACCTTGGCTAGCTGTTCGGTCCCTACAACCAGCAAACAATCTCCTAATAAAGCTAAATCCTGTCGCAGTTGTTCTAACGGCAGTTGCTGCCCCTTGACGATTACCTCAGTACAGTACTGGAATTCAATGACAGAATCAGACTCAGCAGCCGGCTGGCTCTGAGTTGATCGGGCTATGTCCATTGTGATTTCTGGCCGGACAGAATCCGTTGGTCTACCCTCCAGGTCTTTATCTTTAGCCGCGTTATCCGCTGCTTCGCGCAGTCCACGTAAGATAAAAATAAATCCCTTTCCGCCAGCATCAACCACCCCGGCCCGTTTTAAAACCGGCAAAAGATCAGGAGTATGTATTAAGGCCTCTTCCCCGTTAGCCACGGCAGCATCCAGGACCGCTAGAATATCATTCGTCTTTTTGGCCATCTCCAAGGCTCCTTGAGCGACTTCCCGGGAGACAGTCAGGATGGTCCCTTCTACCGGTTTCATCACTGCCTTGTAGGCAGTGCTAACCCCGATTTGCATGGCCTGGGCAAATTCTAGAGCATTAATCTCGGTCTTACCTTCTAGGCCTTTAGCAAATCCCCGTAATAGCTGAGACAAGATGACTCCGGAATTACCGCGTGCCCCCATCAATGAACCAAGAGAGGCAGCCTGAACCAACTCCGAGAGGCTATTAGATTCAACCTTTTCCATTTCTTTAAGGGCAGACCGCATCGTTAATACCATATTTGTTCCGGTGTCACCATCTGGGACCGGAAACACATTTAAAATATCAACCGCTTCCCGATTTTCTTCTAGCACCATTAACCCCCGGCGAAACATATTATACAATATGGCCCCATTTAGCTTGATTAGCACAACCTGCTCCCCCATTCAACCACGTTTGCCATTCATTACTCTAACCCCTTGAACCATAACATTTACCTGGCCTACTGATAAGCCCGTTAGGTTTTCAACAGAGTAATGAACCTGTCTAAATACGATATTTGCCACTTCAGAAATCCGGGTGCCATAACCAACTATGATAAATACCTTAATAAACAGCTTCCCGTCTTTCCACTCTACCTCAACTCCACGGCCCAGGGAATCCCGTTTTAAGATATCGCCCAGATCTTCCGCCATCCGGCGCGGAGCCATCCCTACTACTCCGTAACACTCAGAAGCAGCCAGACCAACAATACTAGTCACTACTTCTTCAGCCAAAATGATCATCCCGTAGTTATTTTTTATACTGGGAATTTTTTCGGATTTATTCCCTCTCACTTGAGCACCCCCCTATTGGTGGTAGTGGAGTAGTCTAATCTGATAACATTGCTTTTTAAGCTTTTAAATATAAATAATTCCACACTAAACCAGATGATTCCTCCTAGTCTTATGATTTTATCGGTTATAACCGTTCTCTGGTTGCCAAAGCCTGTTTGGACGGTTATAATTATAAGGTGATTGTCCGGAAGGAGGTGTTAAGCATGGCCAAGTGTGCTGTATGTGGCAAAGGAGTTGTTAGTGGTTTTCAAATAAGTCACTCCCACATTCGCACCAAACGCACCTGGTCCCCTAATATTCAGACGGTTAAGGCTATCATTAATGGGTCTCCACGGAGAATCAAAGTTTGTACCCGCTGTCTGAAGTCCGGGAAGGTAACTCGGGCTGTCTAGGGGCAGCTTTAAACTTAAGCGAAAAACAACCGTTTTTACTATATTCGTAAAATGGAGTTTGCCGCAAATAAGTTTTTTGTGTCATTAAAGCTTTGGATAAGTCCAAAGCTTTGTTTTTTCATCTGAATATAAACGACTAAGTAGGGTCATTGCTATGAATACAGCCAGTAAGCAGCTAATCACCTGATTCTTCAATGAGTTGTTCGAGCTGTGATCCAGCAAACGAGTAGACTTCGTTGCAGAAGTGACAGCGCACCTCTACCTGACCCTCTTCCTGCCGAATGTTAGCTAGCTCCTCCCGTCCCAAGCTAACCAGCAAGGTCATCAGCTTTTCCCGAGAGCACTGACATCGGAAAGATACTGCTTGACTCCCTAGAATCTTTGTCTCCGTAGATTCCCCCAGAACTTCCCGAAGGATATCGGCTGGTGAAAGCCCGCGGGCCAGCATTGTTGAAACTGGTTCTAAATTCACCAGACGTCCTTCCAACCAAGAAATTGTCGATTCTGTGGCTCCCGGCATCAGCTGAAGGATAAATCCACCGGCTGCGATTACCCGACCCTCAGGATTCACCAATACTCCCAGGGCTGTGACCGATGGAATCTGCTCTGATGCTGCTAAATAGTAAGTTAAATCCTCCGCAATCTCCCCCGAAACCAGCGGAACACTTCCTACATAGGGCTCCTTCAGCCCCAGGTCCTTACTAACGTGCAACGTGCCGTTTTTCCCTACGGCTCCACCGACATCGAGTTTTCCTTCTCGTAACGGCAAATATACCTCCGGTTCCTGAACGTAACCCCTCACTCCACCAGCAGCATCGGCGGTTACAATTATCCCCCCGAGCGGACCATCCCCAATAATCCGAATGGTCAAAGAATTATCCCCTTTTAGATCTTGAGCCAAAAGCAACCCGGCGGTTAAGGTCCGTCCAAGGGCAGCGGTAGCGATAGGAGATGTATGGTGTCTTTGCCGGGCTTCTTCAACTAACTCTGTAGTATCCCCGACCAATGCCCGAATTTGTCCATCTAAGGCTGTTGCCCGAATCACGTAATCACCAGTTATTTCAGTTGGTCCTAAATCAGACAAACTATTTCCCTCGCTTTGTAAATCATCGGATTAAGCCAAATTATCAAGTTATAGATTACCATATCTATGGTATTGGCGCAAAATCGTTTGTCAAATCACCGCTTGTCCAATGATTTATTATATTACAATATTAAAAAGCCACTACTGACTAATGTTCAGTAGTGGCGTCGCATTTTAATATTTAGTTGCTGGTGATCAAGTTTATCGCTCCAGTTCGCGTAAGAGGTTAGCCATTTCGATCGCCGTCACCGCTGCATCCCAACCCTTATTCCCCGCTTTGGTACCAGCTCGTTCGATGGCTTGTTCGATTGTGTCCGCTGTAATCACGCCATATACTACCGGTTTAGCTGATTGTAAAGACACCTGAGCGATCCCTTTGGTTACCTCGGCAGCAACATACTCAAAATGAGGCGTGGCCCCTCGAATAACCGCCCCCAAGCAGATAACCGCGTCATAATCTTTACCAGCCAATTTCTGGGCTGCTAGCGGTATCTCAAACGCTCCCGGCACCCAGATTATTTCAATCTGATCTTCCTCAACTCCATGTCGCTGTAAGGCATCCAGACAACCACTTAATAGTTTGCTAGTAATAAATTCATTAAAACGTGCAACCACCAGACCAAACCTTAACCCTTCTGCCACTAACTTACCTTCGAAAACCTTTGTCAACGTGAAAACCTCCTGTAATTGTAGATCTTATAAATTCTGATACCGGCATATCCATGGCTATCCCCGTTATTGATGAATCTACCTATCACCGACTTTATTGCAAAACTGCGCAATCATCATTTATTATTTTTCAGTTAGGGTATGGCAGCATAAAGGGGTCTAGTGAAATAGCTGAAGTATCTTAAAAAGCAGCTTAAATAGATGCTAGCATGTGTCCTAACTTTATTTTCTTGGTGTGCAGGTAACGCTGATTATCTTTTTGCGGCCGTATCTCTATCGGCACCCGCTCTACTATCTCCAGGTTATGGCCTTCTAACCCTGCTATTTTGCGAGGATTATTAGTCATCAAGCGCATTTTGCGCACCCCGAGGTCAACCAAAATCTGCGCACCAATTCCATAATCCCGTAGGTCCGCCGGGAAGCCTAGGGCTTCATTGGCCTCCACGGTATCTTTTCCCTGTTCCTGCAACTTGTAAGCCTTAATCTTATTCAGCAAGCCAATACCCCGGCCTTCTTGGCGCATATAAAGTAAAACACCAGCTCCTGCCGACTCAATCATCTCTAAGGCCCGAGCAAGTTGGTCGCCACAATCACAACGCCGAGACCGAAAGACATCGCCGGTCAAACATTCGGAATGGACTCGAACTAACACTGGCTCTTTTTCAGTGATAGTTCCTTTTACCATCGCAATATGACACTGCTTGTCTAACAAACTCTCATAAGCGACCGCCGTAAAGTTTCCATACATAGTAGGCATCATGACAGCTTCTACCCGGCGGATTAGTTTTTCATTCCGGCGTCGGTACTCAATCAAGTCAGCAATTGTAATAATCTTCAAGCCGTGTGTTTTGGCAAAAACCTGCAGTTGAGGCAATCGGGCCATGGTCCCATCCTCATTCATTATCTCACAAATCACCCCGGCTGGATAAAACCCGGCTAACTTGGCCAGATCAACACAAGCCTCGGTATGACCCGCCCGGCGCAAAACTCCTCCTTCCTTATAACGCAACGGAAAAACATGGCCAGGCCGTCGAATATCCTCAGGTCGAGTTTGTTTATCCAACACTTTCTTAATGGTGTGGGCTCGTTCAAAGGCGGAAATCCCAGTAGTCGTGTCCATGGCATCAATAGAAACAGTAAAAGCCGTTCCAAGGTAGTCACTATTCTGGGTTACCATGTCATGAATTTCTAGTTCATCTAACCGCTCACCGCAAATCGGCATGCAGATTAAGCCTCGGCCATGGGTGGCCATAAAATTAATCGCCTCTGGTGTCACCATTTCAGCAGCCATTAATAGGTCGCCCTCGTTCTCGCGGTCCTCGTCGTCAACCACAATGACCATTTTGCCTTCTCGAATATCCTGAATTGCTTCCTCAATGGTATTTAATTTCACAAAACCCCCTCCTATTCCACTTGTCTTACTATCTTGACCTACATGGAAAAACAACTGACAATTGACGTAATCTTGATTTTTAATTTACCGATAGTGCTGCTTAGGTAGGATTAAGTCTATTCAAGAAAGCCTGACTTAACTAACATTTCCAGCGTTAAACCGCCACCGGCCACAGTACTTCCAGTGGCATCAGGTAAATGGGAATCAGTTTGAACCTCATTGATTTCGCCAAATTCTCCTCGTCTTCCACGACTAAGCAATCTTTCAACGTATTTTCCGATAATATCAGCTTCCAAATTAACCGTATCACCAACTCCCTTAAAACCCAGCGTAGTCATCTTGGCGGTATGAGGAATCAGAGACAAAGTAAAACTGTGGTCAGTTACGCTGACAATCGTCAAACTAATCCCATCCACAGTTATCGAACCCTTTTCAATCGTGTAGCGGGCAACTCCGGGCGGCGCACTTATTTCAATTATCCTGGCAATGTCCTGCTTCTCTTCGCGCAGGATACGGCCCACTCCATCTATATGACCACTTACAATATGCCCTCCAAGCCGATCCCCAACTCGGAGAGCTCGTTCCAGGTTAACTCGATCACCAGGAACCAAACAACCCAGATTGGTCCGTTTTAAGGTTTCTGCCATTACATCTACTGCAAAAGTAGAAGCATTAAACTCAGTAACCGTTAAACAGACCCCATTGACCGCGATACTATCTCCTAGTTTAACTCCCGGTAGTATCACGTCAGCCTTAATTGTCAACCGGGCTGAACGCGATCCGTGCCGTATACTATGCACTCGGCCCATTTCTTCAACCAATCCGGTGAACAGTTTATATCACATCCTTATCCTTTCGTATATAACCGGAGAGCATGAGATCCTCACCAAAATGGGCGACCTTAATTCTATCCAGCAAGTAAGCGTCATCCATTCGGGCCTGACCTAAGCCACCCACCATCCCGGGGGCCTCTTTACCCCCGATAATCTTTGGAGCAATAAAAGTAATTAGTTTATCCACCACTCCAGCCTCTAAAGCCGAAGCATTTAAGGTAGCTCCACCCTCGAGGAGGACCGATGTAATTTCTCGACTGCCCAGTAAGGCCATCAAATTATTCAAATTAACTCGATTACCTTCACTATCAACCACCAATACCTCAACCCCCCGTTCCTCAAGCATCCGTCTTCGTTCTCGGGGAGCTTGAGGCGTAGTGGCCACTATCGTTGGGGCACTAGAAAAAGGGTTTATTACTCGTGCCGTTATTGGTAAACGAAGGGAACTATCAACCACTACTCGGATCGGATCTTTCCCTTGTTGCCCATTAGACAACCGCGTAGTCAGTTGGGGATCATCAGCCAATACGGTACCTATACCGACCATAATGGCATCATAGCGATCACGCAGGCGGTGAACCTCTTCCCTTGCTTCAGCTCCGGTCACCCAGAAAGCATGTCCGGTTCGCGTCGCTGTCTTGCCATCCAGAGTCATGGCACTCTTCAGCACGACAAAGGGTAATCGAGTAGTGATATACTTGATAAAGACTTCATTTAATTGTCTGGCTTCTTCCTCCATAACTCCGCTGACTACTTCAATCCCCGCGTTCGCCAGTTGTTGCAGACCCCGACCGGATACCTCTGGATTAGGATCAACCATGGCCGCAACCACCCGTTTAATCCCGGCCTGTATAACTGCCTGGCTGCAAGGCGGAGTTCGACCATAATGAGAACAGGGTTCCAGAGTAACGTATAGTGTTGCCCCTCGGGCTGCTTCTCCAGCCTGACGCAGAGCATGAATCTCCGCATGTGGAGTGCCCGCTTTTTGATGGTATCCTTCCCCTCGAATCTGCCCATCCTTAACCACTACCGCACCGACCATCGGATTGGGACTCGTGCGGCCCATGGCTCGGGCTGCCAGCTTCAACGTGTATTTAATAAAAAACTGATCATAATCAAGTTGGCTGAGCAACAATCAAGCCCCCTTAAACTTGAGCTTAACTAACTTTCCAGTCAAAATTTTCAGTCAACTTAAAGAAAACTTGGCTTACGCCAAGCTTTGGCGCAGGCAGAAAAGCTTAGTTGCACTTGCTTATAATTCAGAAAAGCCACTTATGCTTTCTGAATTATGAAATAAAAAAACCCGAGTGTCTCGGGGAAGTGAAAAAAAGAAATATAAAACATGACAAAAGAGTTTTCAAGACATACCTTAATAAGCGTGAATCCTTAAGATCACGCCCGATTAAATGGCCAAACACTGCCTGCCTTTGCAGATAGCCATACTAAAAAACAGACCTTTTGCCCTGCTTTTGATCCTTCTCCCATCCAGACTATCACTGTCGGCTCTGGAATTTCACCAGATCAACCCGTCACTAATTAAGATAATGGCGGGCTCGCGGGCTTGCTGGAATCAGTTCACCGCCGGTACGGAATTTCACCAGTCCCCGAAGGAAATACCATATTTGATTTGGAACTATTATAACACCTATTGAAACAAGCCGTCAACATCAGTCCCGGACGATAGGACGTTTAAAATAATGCCAGCCCCAACATACAGCAACTAATTCCCAGCCCTGTTGTTCATACTAGTTTAGGATTCGAGTAGTTCGCTCGCCTAGGCCTAAAATAAGAACACACTTATATTCAAATTTTTGCATTACACGCCTCCAGAATTAAACTAGATTTCAGTTTTAAGAAAACTTGGCTTATGGTAATAAAAAACACATCTATTCAAGTTTCCATAGCTATTTTAGCTTATTGATAGTCTGGACTACACTAAGCCATAAATCCGTAAGCGTAAAATAATCCCCACCTTGTAGAATAAGGCGGGGATTCAAAATAAGCTTATTTACCGACACGGCATGCAGGAGGCAAGGAATCAGACCACGGGAGCAGCTCATCCAAGGCATTCCTGT
>JAAZDI010000007.1 GCA_012512295.1 Syntrophomonadaceae bacterium | reverse complement strand
GCACTGGGAACTCTTGCTTTAAATGGATTTAATAACCTATAGCTTTGGTACTGTTACAAGTAAACTAGTTCAGCTTCGCTGAACATCGAGGCTTGAGATGGAGACTCAACTCCACCTGAAATTTAACAAGGTAACCCCCACTTTTAGAAGTGGGAGTCTTTTGATTCAAATCAAGAATTAGCTATTACATGATTGCTGCATCAATCAAATCGCTGAAAATCATTCAGCAACTTAATGAACAGATTTCAAAATTACCCAAAAATAAGTCTTGCCTAATTAAGCGATGGCGATCAGAGGGACAGCGAACCTGTCCCTCTGTCTCTTTGTTGAGGTGGGGGCAGCCGGTTTAACGCCTCACCGCTAACGCATGAAATGTGTCAGGCACTTTATCCTTGCGGTCTAAGCACATCCTGCAAGGCGGTTACTTCGAAGAAATTACCGCGCTGAAGACAGCGTTGGACCTGCTGAATTACTTTAACCGTATCCAGCGATGTCAGACAGGGAACTCCCATCTCCACCGCTGCCCGGCGGATCTTAAAACCGTCAGTTTCCGGGAGCTTGCCTCGGGTAAGGGTATTAATTACTAAATCAATCTTCCCTTCTCGGATTAGGTCGACTAAGTTGGGTGAGCCTTCCCGGATTTTTTTCACTGTTAACACTTCTAGTCCTGCCTTGGTTAGAGCTTGAGCGGTTCCAGCGGTGGCCATAATCTGGAACCCCATTTGCGCAAAAGTCTGCAGAAGTGGAAGGGCTTCCGCTTTATCCTTATCCGCAATTGTTGCCAGAATCGTCCCCTGCAAGGGGATATCCAGCCGGGCCGCTAAAAGTGCCTTGTAAACCGCTTTGTCCAGAATTCGATCGATGCCCATTACTTCCCCGGTTGATTTCATCTCCGGCCCCAAGGAAACATCTACCTGCAATAATTTATCAAAGGAGAAAACCGGCGCCTTAACTCCATAGTAAGGGGAAGTCGGGTAAAGTCCGCCGTGATACCCTTGCTCCCGCAGGGTCTTGCCCAAGATAATCTCCGTGGCCACCTTGACCATGGGGATGCCAGTGATCTTGCTCATAAAGGGAATGGTACGGCTGGAGCGCGGGTTAACCTCCAGGACATACACCCGACCATCCTTTACCACAAATTGGATATTGATCAAACCCTTCACCTGTAAAGCCCGGGCTAGTTTCTCGGTGTAATCCACAATCTGTTCCGTTTCCGCCTGGCTGAGCGAGAAGCTCGGATAGACGGCAATGCTGTCGCCAGAGTGAACCCCGGCCCGCTCAATGTGCTCCATGATTCCCGGAATTAATACCTCTTCGCCATCGCTGATCCCGTCAACCTCGACCTCTTTACCGAGGAAGTACTTATCCACCAGAATCGGATACTTCGGTGAAACCCGGACCGCTGTGGCCATGTATTCCGCTAATTCGCTCTCGTTATAGACAATTTCCATCGCCCGACCGCCCAGAACGTACGAGGGCCGGACCAGAACCGGAAACCCAATCCGCTGGGCAATCGCCTGCGCCTGTTCTACGGAAGTAGCCGTACTACCAGGAGGTTTAGGAATGCCCAGCTCAATTAAAAGCTGGTCGAACCGATCACGGTCTTCAGCCTGATCGATCTTATCCACAGCGGTACCTAGAATTTTATAACCGGCTTCCACGATTGGCTTGGCCAGGTTTAAGGCTGTTTGCCCGCCAAACTGGACCACTACTCCCTCCGGCTGCTCCTTTTCCAAGATATTCAGCACATCTTCCGGGATCAACGGCTCGAAATAAAGCCGGTCTGAGGTATCGAAATCGGTACTGACTGTTTCCGGGTTATTATTGATGATAATCGCCTGCTTCCCGGCTTCGCGCAGGGCCCAGACCGAATGGACCGCACAGTAATCAAACTCAATTCCCTGACCAATCCGAATCGGGCCACCGCCCAGGACGACCACCTTCCCGGTTCCGACCGGCTGGGATTCGTCCTCAGCCTCATAGGTCGAATAAAAGTAGGGAGTCTGCGCTTCAAACTCGCCGGCGCAGGTATCCACTAGTTTGTAGACCGGGCGTAATTGATACTTCTCTCTCAATTGTCGGATCGCAGTTTCGGTTGTCCCCAGCAGTTCTGCTAACTCTGCATCCGCAAAACCGGTTTGCTTGGCTTTTAGCAACAGTTCCCGAGATATCAGGCCCTCCTGTGCCGGGTCAGCTTGTCGTGCCGCTGCCTCGACCCTCAGTTCCTCTTCCATATCTACAACCTTTTTGATCTTCTCCACGAAGTACCGGTCAATCCAGGTCGCTTCTGCAATCAGGTCTATCGGCATGCCCCGGCGAATACCGTCAGCCACCATGAACAGCCGCTCATCTTCGGCTACCTTCATCTTTTCCAGGAGTTCTTCGGTGCTGAGGTGGCTAAACATCTTGGTTCGGAAACCGACTACCCCTAGATCCAGGGAGCGAACCGCCTTCATCAGGGCAGCTTCAAAGGTACGGTCGATGGCCATGACCTCACCGGTGGCTTTCATCTGCGTCCCTAACAATCGATCCGCGACAGTGAATTTATCAAACGGCCAACGGGGGATTTTCAGCACGACATAGTCAATTGCTGGCTCAAAGGCGGCATACGTATTGCCGGTGACCTGATTCATAATCTCGTCCAGGTGATAACCCACCGCAATCTTAGTGGTTACCCGAGCGATCGGATACCCGGTTGCTTTGGAGGCGAGGGCACTGGAACGGCTGACCCGGGGGTTAACCTCGATAATGTAATAATCACGGCTTTTGGTGTCTAGCGCAAACTGGATATTGCAGCCGCCAGCAATCCCCAGGGCACGAATGATCCGAATCGAAGCGTTGCGCAGCATCTGGTACTCCAAATCACTGATCGTCTGGGCTGGGGCCACCACAATACTGTCCCCGGTGTGAATGCCGACCGGGTCAACGTTCTCCATACTGCAAACCATGATGGAGTTGTCATTGGCGTCCCGCATTACTTCAAACTCAATCTCTTTCCAGCCACCCACGCTTTTCTCGATCAGTACCTGTTTAATAATACTGTAACGAAGACCACGCGCTACTATTTCCGCCAGTTCCGCCGGATTATGCGCTGTTCCTCCTCCAGTTCCGCCCAGGGTATAGGCCGGCCGGACAATTACCGGGTAACCGATCTGCTCCGCATAGGCGAGGGCCTCTTCCACCTGAAAGACAATCGCGCTTTCCGGCACTGGTTCTCCGATCTCTTTCATGGTTGCTTTGAACATTTCCCGATCTTCCGCCTTCTGAATGGCGCTCAGGGGGGTGCCCAGGAGTTCAATTCCATACTTTTCAAAAACCCCTCTTTCCGCTAATTGCAGGGCCATGTTTAAACCAACCTGCCCTCCTAGGTTGGCCAGCAGCCCATCCGGCCTTTCCTTTTCGATAACTCTGATCACAAAATCCGGGGTTAGGGGTTCGAGATAAACTCGGTCGGCGATATTCACATCCGTCATAATGGTGGCCGGATTACTATTAACTAGAATTACCTCAATTCCCTCTTCTTTTAAAGCCCGACAGGCTTGTGTCCCAGCATAGTCAAATTCTGCTGCCTGACCGATTATAATCGGTCCGGAACCGATCACCATGACCTTTTTCAGGTACTCTTTCTTTGGCATTAAAATAATCCAACCTCCTAGTCCTTCTTACCCGAGTCCTTTTAATCCGATCAGAAAAATCCAGTCGCCGGCTTAAACACCAGCTTCTAACAACTAAATTCATAATCCCTTGAACAAACAGGTTAGAGCCGATTTAAAAAACCAGTTAAAATCAATTCAAGAATTGTAAAAAACGGCCAAAGGGATTATTGTCCTCAAAGGCTATTGGAATGGTGACTGCCGGTAGATACTGCACCGAAAAGAACGGCAGTTGGCGGTGTTCAATACCCTCGATAGTTTTATCGTGCAGGTTTCTTAGATTTACCCTGACCGCTGTCGTGTCCAGTGATGATTCCTCCAAGACATACCCGTGATTCTGGGCCGTAATTAGCACCTGACCATTATCTAGATCTTGCACCGGGTGATTACCGCCACGATGACCGAAAACCATCTTTTGGACCTTCCCTCCCAGAGCGGTCCCCAAAATCAAATGGCCCAGGCAAATACCAAGGATTGGTATTTTCGCCTCAAGTAAATCCTTGACCGTTATTACTGCTTCATTAATCACCGCTTGACTAACTGGGCCATTAGATAGAACAATCCCAGCTGGCTTTAATTCAAGTATCTGTTGGGCGGTGTAGGTCTGAGGAACAACGATCGTTTCCAGGCCTAGACGATACAGATTGCGCAACAGGCTTCTATTTACCCCGTAATCGATTACCACCACCCGGCGACCTTGACCCGGTCGACTAGAAGAGACAGGAGACGGGTGGTATTGCTTTAAAGAGAAGATAGTTGACTCCTGAAAAGGGTCACCGGCTGCGCCATCCGCCGGCGCCGACAGGACATATGGTTCAGCGGTCGAAACCACCAGATTTCGCTGATCATGGATAATTGTCTGCCTGGCTTCCTCAATCAAGTGATCTACTTCTTCTTGTCCTAGTTCGCCGCTCCATAAAACCCCCGGGAGAGACCCTTTGGCGCGGAGTCGACGAGTTAACGCCCTGGTATCTATTCCGTCTAATGCTATTACTTTCTGACTTTTCAAGTAATCACTCAAGGTTCCTTCGTTTAGCCAATGGTTGGGTAAGGCACAACACTCGCGCATAACCAGCCCGCTAACCTGCACCTGATCTGATTCGTCCTCCTCATGGTTAATGCCATAGTTGCCAATCAACGGATAAGTCAAATTGATAATCAACCCTCGGTTAGAAGGATCCGTCAACACCCGCTGATAGCCAGTCATCGTGGTGTTAAAGACTACTTCCCCTACAACCTTGCCCGCTACTCCCAGCGATCTTCCCTGATATACTGTTCCGTCCGCTAAGACTAAATACCCCTTCATTTAATCTCCCCTCTACATAATACAAAGTTCAAACAATAGGGACAGAGTACCTGTCCCTCTGTCCCTTAAACCTGGCCATTTTTCATTACCACCCGTCCCTTGACAATTGTGGCTACCGGCCACCCTTTTAATTGCCAACCATCGAAAGGAGAGTTTTTACCTTGCGAAACAAAATCGTCCACTCTCACAATCTGCTCCATTTCTGGATCGATAATTGTGAGATCAGCCTCTTCCCCGATCCCCAAACTCCCCTTGGCCAAGCCCAGAATCCGGGCGGGATTGACCGTTAGACAGGCTATTAGTTTTTCAAGGCTTATTACCTTTTTTTCAATCAACTCTGACCAAACCAGGGGGACCGCGGTCTCCAACCCGGAAATACCAAATGGCGCATAGTTATACTCACAATCTTTCTCTTCCAGGGTATGGGGAGCATGATCAGTCGCGATTACCTCAATCGTTCCGTCAGCTAGTCCTTCAAGCAAAGCCAGCCGGTCCTTCTCCGACCTTAACGGCGGGTTGACTTTGGTGGAAGTGCTGAAGCTGGCAACCGCTTCATCCGTTAAAACCAGATGATGAGGGGTAACCTCCGCACTAACTCTGATCCCCCGTTTTTTCGCCTCGCGAATCAACTGAACCGAACCAGCCGTACTGACATGGGCAATGTGCAGCCGCGAGCCAGTCATTTCCGCCAGCATTAGATCCCGGGCAATCATCGCCTCTTCAGCCACTGCCGGAATGCCCTTTAATCCCAGCAGCATTG
Organism: Syntrophomonadaceae bacterium; assembly: GCA_012512295.1. GTDB lineage: Bacteria > Bacillota > Ch66 > Ch66 > Ch109 > JAAZDI01. The sequence goes on along the minus strand of JAAZDI010000007.1, from coordinate 17,451 downwards.
CCCAGTAGCCTTCATTCATCTGTCCTTCCGCGGACAAGTTTAAATCTTCACAATGCGGGATAATCAACCAGTCACCAATCTTGGCATATTCCAGGGCTAGCCGCATTATCTGAGCATTCATCACCGGCCTACCATCATCGGAAAAAGCAATCGCTCCACCAGCAGCCAGATCCGCCATTTCCGAAAGCTCTTCTCCCCGCGAACCTTTAGTAATCGCCCCGATCGGATAGACATTCACCACCCCGGTCGACCGGGCCTGATTGATAATAAACTCAATTACTGCGCGATTGTCTGCCACTGGTTGGGTATTTGGCATACAAACAACCGAGGTGAATCCACCCCTGGCCGCTGCTCGAGTCCCGGAGGCAATTGTTTCTTTTCTTTCAAAGCCCGGTTCGCGCAGGTGAACGTGCATGTCAATGAGCCCGGGAACGATGAGTTTGCCGGTCGCCTCGATAACAGTTACCTCCGCGCTCGGATTCTTGTCAGCACCACCGGCTGCGTCAGCTTGACTTTGGCCATCAGGAATAATCGCGGCAATTTTTCCCTGGTCAATTAAGACATCCGCTACTAGGTCTAAGCCATTAGCCGGGTCTATTACTCGACCACCCTTAACTAATACCTTCACTGGATGATCCCCCTTCCATTAACAGATATAGTAAGGCCATACGGATGGCAACGCCATTGGCCACTTGTTCCACAATTGTCGACTGAGGACTGTCCGCCACCTCCGGCGCTATCTCCACCCCTCGGTTCATTGGTCCAGGATGCAGAACCAAGGCGTCTGGACGGGCTAATTTCAATCTGGCCGGGGTAAGGCCATAAAGCTGGTGATACTCACGCACCGTGGGGAATAGGCCTTTCTGCTGCCGCTCTAATTGCAATCTCAACACATTAATTACATCTGCACCTTCTAAAGCGTCCTCGGCCTGGTAATATACCTTCACCCCCAACTTGTCAATTTCCGGCGGCATTAGGGTTGGCGGCCCGACGACTCTAACCTCAGCCCCCATTTTCGTTAACCCCCAAATATTAGAACGGGCAACTCGACTGTGCAGAATATCTCCCAGAATAACCACCTTCATGCCCGCAAAACTACCTCTTTTCTCCCGAATGGTGAACATGTCCAATAAGGCCTGGGTCGGATGCTCTCGCGTCCCATCACCACCATTAATCACTGAGGCTTTGACTATCTTAGCCAGGTACTGGGCTGAACCGGATACTGAATGCCGGAGAATAACCGTATCGACTCCCATACTCTCGATTGTTTGGGCGGTATCGCGAAAACTCTCGCCTTTTTGGACACTGCTGGTTGCTACCGCCAGACTCATCGTATCCGCCCCCATATACTTGGCCGCCAGTTCAAAAGACATCCGAGTCCGGGTACTAGGTTCGTAGAACAAAGTTGCCACCACTTTACCCCGCAGAGTAGGCACCTTCTTGATCTCCCGACTCAAAATATCCTTCATTGGTACGGCGGTATCCAAAATAAGCTGGATTTCCTCCGCAGTCAGCTCCTGCAACCCTAACACATCCTTGCGGTTTAGGCCCATATATTGACCTTCCTTTCTTTAAATAGATTAAATTATTGAGCCATATTGTTTTAAATATTGCCAAAGCTTAAAATAAAAAACTCTCTACCAGTCTTGACACCAGTAGAGAGATGCAGTCAAAAATAGCCGGATCAGCATCAATTCCCTTACCAGTCTCACAGAACTAGTTTAAAGGGGCCTTGAATCAGTATGGCTGAGGTCCGCCTCAGTTATATGGCTGATTAAATAGACGATTAGTTTCCTCGATTATTACTCGATCTTCGCCATCAATTTCTTTTAGCTTTACATGAACGATTTCCCGTTTGGAGGTTGGGACGTTTCTTCCCACAAAGTCGGCTCGAATCGGCAGTTCCCGGTGGCCTCGATCAATTAGGACCGCCAGCAGAATTTTTTTGGGTCTGCCTAGATCCATCAGAGCATCTAAAGCGGCTCGCACGGTCCGGCCGGTGTACAAAACGTCATCCACTAAGACGATCGTTTTCCCGGTAATATCCACCGGTATTTTAGTTTGTTGTACCATGGGCTGCGGACCAATCGTCGTCAGGTCATCGCGGTATAGCGTAATATCCAATATGCCAATTGGAACCCGCTCACCTTCAATCTCCTGAATTCCCCGGCCAATCCGTTCAGCCAACGGTACTCCCCGTCGTCTGATTCCGACTAATACCAGATCTTTGACTCCTCGGTTCCGTTCAATAACCTCATGAGCAATTCGGATAATAGTTCGCCGAATCCGATCCTCGTCCATTATCTCGGCTTTAGTCTTAGTGACCATAACAAACCTCCTCACTGGATAGTCGTTCTTCCAGCAAACTAAAAACCTGCTCCTTCTAGGCAGCAGGCACATCCGGGTGTAACATAATTCCTCACTCTATTACACTAGATAATATTTGTACCTTGCCAGCCTCTCAGGACTGTTTTAAAGGTGCTTTTGACTATAGCAATTTTAGGCTATTGTCAAACCTATGTCAACAAAAAATTTAGCCTGAGTAATCAACCCGGTGCCGCTAAGTATAGCTATCTATTCTCCTTTGAATCTCAGTTTTTCAAGGATTTCCATAAATTGTGGAGGTGGTGGTACCGTGAACTTTAACTCTTCGCCGGATCGCGGATGTTTAAAACCCAGCACTCCGGCGTGCAGCCACTGGCCGCTTAAACCCAAATGTGGCCGGCGCGGCCCGTAAACCGGATCTCCAACCACTGGATGTCCAAGATAAGCCAAGTGGACCCTAATCTGATGCGTCCGGCCGGTTTCTAATCGAGCTTCGATCAGCGTGTAAACTCCCAAGTGCTCCAGCACTCGGTAGTGGGTTATCGCCGGCTTCCCTCGGTTAACATTAACTGCCATCTTCTTGCGATCGCGCGGATCCCGACCAATCGGAGCTTCAATTCGGCCGGTCAAGGCTTGAATTCGGCCATGAACCAAGGCCAGGTAATGCCGAATGACTTGTCGATCTTTAATTTGTTCAGCTAGTCTTTGATGCGCCAAGTCGTTTTTTGCCACCATCAACAAGCCCGAAGTATCCTTGTCCAGCCGGTGCACGATCCCCGGACGATTAACGCCGCCAATCCCGGAAAGGTCATGGCAATGTGCCAACAAGGCATTGACCAAGGTTCCTTCATAGTTACCGTGGGCTGGATGCACCACCATTCCCGGTGGTTTATTAATGACTAGCACATCCTGATCCTCATAGATTATTTCAAGCGGGATAGCCTGGGGTTTAACTTCCGGGTCCGTCGCTGGTGGAATTTCAACCTCCAGATAATCTCCAGCTGACACCCGATAGTTTGCCCGAACCTTCTCACCATTAACCTTAACCCGACCCTCTTCTATTAACTTCTGGACAAAGGTCCGCGATAACTCCTTCAGTTGAGCAACTATCCAGGTATCCACTCGCTGACCTGCATCAGTCAACGGTACAACCAGGGCATGGTAGGCTGAAGCGATAAGATCGGCCTGACTGCTTGTTTGCATTATCTCATCCAGTTTATCATTAATCATCTTAGTCCTCATTTGAAAAATCTACGACGCGGTGTTTAAACGCAATATCTGCCTGCTGACTGAGCTTAACCAAACGGAAAACTATCAGATGCTTTCGTCTGCCGGCCGTTTCAAGATGGTATAAGCTAATAAAACTGCTCCGGTCACAATAGCCATGTCGGCAATATTAAAAACTGGCCAGACACGAAAATCTATAAAGTCAATTACTGCCCCAAACCGTAGCCGGTCAATTAGGTTTCCAGTTGCTCCCCCCACCTCTAAAGCCAAAGCTAATTGAAACAACCGGCCCTGGTTAGCGATCCGCGGGTATAAAAAAACGAGCAGACCAATCACCGCTAAACCAACCAAGACGAACACCCACGTCCAATTGGCGAACATGCCAAAAGCGGCTCCGGGATTTCGGACATAAGTAAGATGTAGAATACCCGGAATGATGGGGAGTGATTCCCAAGGAATCAAATGGGTTTGCACCAGGTATTTTATGATCTGGTCAGCTGCTAAAGCTACTGCCGCAATTGTCCAAAAAAACATCAGTCCACCTCAAGACTATTCCTGCTAATAAATCCCGCTTGGATCCCGTCCCATAAGCAGTTTTCGTATTGACAGTCATTAATCCCACAAAGGAAAATAATCTTTCCAGCAAACCAATTATAGCCCGAACATGCTCAAAGGATCAAGTTATCGAAGGACCACTCATTGCATTCAGAATCTAAAAGGCAGCTGCGTTCGTCGCGTTATAGTATGACAAAAACTGGCTAATCACCCATTCATTCACTACCCTACATTTTCTACAGATAAGGTATAATCGAGTTTGGGCAGTCATCAATTCCCGTTAAGGATTTATTCTTTATTAAAGGGGGTGGCTAAGCAAGCAACTAATGAAGATTAGATTCAGCATCATGTTACTGCTGCCGATCTTTTTGCTGTTTAGTTTCTTTCACGCCCCGTCCGGGGTCAATGCCCAGGACCATTATGTGGTCGCTCCTGGTGATACCTTATATAGGATTGCCCAAGAACAGCAAACCACAGTTGAACAGATTAAACAAATTAACGGACTCAAGAGTGACCTCATTTACGTGGGACAAGTTTTGGCGGTTCCCTTTCCAACACAGACCCATATAGTAACTAAGGGAGAAAGCTTGTATCTGATCGCTAAAAAATACGCTACAACAATCAATGAAATAAAGCGGTTAAACTACCTAACCAGTGATTTAATCTATGTAGGACAAGTTCTCAAAATTGATACCAGAGAAAAATCCCGTTCGCCAATTTCCATTACTGGCTATTATACAGAAGAAGAAAATGATTTGCCCTCTTCTTCCTGGTCAACCTTAGCCCATATGGACAACTTAACGCAGTTAGCTCCCTTTTGGTTTCGCCTTAATCAGTATGACTGTACTGATATAGAGGCAAGTGAACCGCTGAAAACATCCGAGGTCCGTCGCTTGGTCGCTGCTGCCCACCGACAAAATGTTTCGGTCATCCCGGTGATCCACAACTTTTTATACCCGAACAAATCCTTAACCAAAGACTTGGTTACGCAGATGTTATCTACACCGGAATCCAGAAGCCAATGTATTGCCAACATCATTCGTTTAATTAAGTTTTATGGATTTGATGGCGTTAATATGGATTTTGAGGGTATTCGAGTCAGTGACCGTGAAAAGCTATCGCTTTTCTACCAAGAGTTGGGGGATCAATTAAGAGCCAGAGGTTACCTTTTTACCGTCGCTATTCCGGCTAAGGAGCGGGAAAGCTGGCATATTACCTGGACCGCCCCTTATGATTACGCCGCCATCGGCCAAGCGGCTGATCAGGTAATGCTGATGATGTATAATGAGCATGGTTATCCAGGGAGCGGACCGGGACCGGTTTCTTCGATTGGTTTTAATCAGTCAGTAATCAGTTATGCGGTAACTCAAATTCCGAGGCACAAGATAGTTCTAGCGGAACCGGTTTTCGGCTTTGATTTTAACCTGGATACTGATCAGTATACCTACCTGACTCATGAAATGGCGATGCAGCGGGTTCGGGATTATAACGCATTCCCCATCTTTGATGAAGCTACCCAGACGCCGTATTTCTGCTACGTTGACCCGGTTAACCAACACTACCATGAGGTTTGGTATGAAGATGCCAATAGCTTAAAAAGCAAACTAGATTTGGTCAGGCAGTATAATTTAGCCGGGGTAGCCCTCTGGCGGCTGGGTATGGAGGATCCAAGTATCTGGCAGACCATTCGGGAAAACAGATAATTAGTCACAAACATTAAAACAGGAGGGGCAACTCAGGTAGCTGCATCCCTCCTGTTTTTTTAAATACAGCAAAATTCGCGCTGAACTTGGTTAATGACTACTATCAGTCCGGTAAGCGGTTCCGGTTGCCACTGCAATCTTCTCTCCCGCTTCGTTTTCGACCACTATTCGGTAGATACCGGTCCGGTTCGTCAAGTTTTCTTCCGTAGCCGTAGCGTATAGTTGATCCCCAGGATGGGTTGCCTTCATAAAATGAATGCTAACGTTTTGCGCAACCGCCACCTTATCCCGCGAGTTGCTGGCAGCCGCCAAAGCCATGTCCACTAGGGCAAAAACCGTACTTCCATGGGTCATGCCTAGAGCGTTAACCAGATTTGAATTTACCTCAAGATAAGTGCGGGCGTAGCCAGGTTGAATATCAATAATTCGAATCCCTAGAAGTTTAGCCAAGGCATCCTTCTCAAACTCCTGATAAAGCTTATCTACCTGAACCACCCTATTAATCCTCCTGGTTCTGTTATTATTCAGTTTATCTATTGAATATTATCCTTTAAGCAATCCATATTAATTATGAATAATGGTTATATTCATAGCAATGACAGTAGTGGAATCACTAACCCGTTATCCTTCGAGCAGTTCCCCACCGGTTTTGCAGGACCTCGTGATAGGCAGCCTCTAAACGCAACGCCATCCGGGCAGAAGACAGTTCTATCGCCCTCTGCTGAGCTGTTTTAGCCATAGACTTTCGCTTCGGTTCATCCCCCAATAATTCACAGACTCCATGCGTAAAGGCTTCTAGCGTATACTGAGTTAGAATTCCTTCTGCCCCGGAACTAACCATGTCAGCCACCCCATTGGCATCGATGGCTACTACGGGTAATCCAGCGGCCATCGCTTCAACTATGACTAAGCCTTGAGTCTCGGTTACCGAAGGAAATACAAACATGTCCGCTCCATGATAAGCATTCACCAGTTCTTCCCCGGTTAACTTGCCGGTAAAGATAACTTTGTCCTTCAGTGCCAAGTGTTCCGTTAGGCTTTTCAAATTATCCTCCTCAGGCCCATTGGCGACAATCACTAAAACAGTCTGAGGAAATTGACTTTGAATCTGGGCGTAGGACCGAATTAAAAAGTCAACGTTTTTTTCTTTAGTGAGACGACCAACAAAAAGTAAGATTTTATCTTCCAGATCTATTTTATACTGCTGGCGTAACCATTGAGGGTTCCCTTGACTGAAACGATTTAGGTCAATCCCGGTTGGAATAACCCGGATCGGTTTCCGGACACCGTAATTAATCAAGAGATCCTTGACTTTACCGGTAGGGGCAATTACCAAATCACAATGATTACAAAAATGACGACTGTACCGAACCACGACCTCCCGGGTTAAGTTTTGGTTAATAGGTACATAGTGGACATACTGTTCATAGAGGGTGTGGTACGTAAAGACCAAGGGGAGGTTTAACCGGCGAGCCTGAATCGCCCCCACCTGCCCCAGAATAAAGGGAGTATGGACATGAATCAAATCCAGATTTAATGCCTTTAAAGTAGGCCCAAACTTAAAGGAGAAAGGTATCGCTAGGCTATAATCAGGATTGGTTGGGGCTGGTACGGAATGAAAGCGAAAAACTCCTAATTCTTCAACGGGGTTCGCCTGTAAATTGGGATAATTAGGGGCGAAAATATAGACTTCATGACCCAAAGAACGGAGTTCCTGAGTAAATGTCTCAATGGAATTAACGACCCCGCTAACATAAGGTTTGTAGCTATCGCTGAATATGCCTATTCTCACGATGCTCCCTCCTGAATCTCAATACATTTTGTGATAATTTTAGTTATTTAACTAGTTATTTAAACTCGTCCGGCCGTTCATCACCGATTAACCGTTTTCTCGGCGAATCTTCATCATCATAGCCATAAAAGTCTTCATAGAACAGTCCATCTGCTCCCTTCATGTAGGGGATTTCTTCTACTGCTTCAACCGATCCTCTGGTTTCATCCAAATCCAGGTCCCCATAATAAGCCCCAGCCCCTGAGCCCTGGGCATGTTCTCCAAAACGGGCCACTTCCTGCCAGGCATCCTCACCATCAAAACCGACTCCACTCTGTTTAGCCTCATCCTCCAAGTCGTAACCATGTTTCCCAAAGGGCAGTTCGATAACCTCCTCCTCAACCGGACGAGGATGCTGATCCAACAATTCTTCTTTGGCTTTGCACTCAAGACACAACGTCGTTGAAGGCATGGCACTTAGTCGTTCTTCAGAGATTGGATTGCCGCATTCTGAGCAATTGCCATATGTTCCAGCGTCTATTGCTTGCAAGGCATCGTTTATTTTAACCAGTTGAATTCGCAAATTATCCCGTAAGGCCAGATCCTTACTCCGCTCAAACATTTCACTGCCAAGATCAGCCGGATGATTATCATAGCTAGATAGTTCCTCAACTGAATCAGCCATTGATTCACCCAGGCCGGCTTCAGTCAGATTGCTTAAGCTTTTTTCAATTTCCTGTTTTTGCGTCAACAATTGCTCTTTCTGTTTCTGCCAGTCCAAGTAAACTACACCTGCACTTATATATAATAATACTCTTAAATACGCCGGTTTTGAATCTGTGCTTGAACCATTTCCACAATATCGGCGATAAAATCACCAACCAAGGGAAGATTTAAGACCATTAGCTTTTGTAATAAATAGACCAGGACCGCCCCAAGCAGAGCAAAACCGACAGCAATGCCAAAACCCCGAGCTACTCCGGCAATAAAATTAATATACAACAGGCGCCCGGGGCGATTTAGCAAATGAATATACTCTGCTAAATTCATTTTTTCCATAGCTAAAGTTAAGTCTGTCATTTTTTCGATTAGCCAGTGAATTAGCCCTGACAAGTTCTCCTCATTAGCCTGAGTTAGCGGAAAAAAAGACCCCTTTTTAAAAAAAGGAGGTTGTCCCTTTTCCCCAGCTTTTTCGATATCAGATGGTTCCAAGGCTACACCCTCCTTTCCTTAATATTTTACCCCGATTTGCGGCTTTATATCTATTTCTCTAGCTTGTTCAGCCAGTCTATTTTGCCAATAAGTAATCCTCCTCTGAATTAATCGCTTCGGATCTGGTACTAGACCGGATGAAGCACAAAATATAACCGAAAGATCTAGATTGGCTACTTTTCTTAATGAATCCAGCAACAACTTCTGATCCCAAATCGGTTGAAATCCTCGTGGTGAACCAGTGCACAATAGATCCCCGGCAAATAACCAACCTTGCTTTTCTTCGTACAAACAAATGTGATCTGGACTGTGACCAGGAGTCGGTAATACTCGGAAGAAATGAGAAGGCGTACGGATGTGACTTCCAATACGACGAGCTTTAGCCATAGTCGGCCAACCCCAAAGCAACCGTTGATAAGGATTTAATTGAAGGTTTTCCCGGGGCTGCCGGATAGCTGGCAAGGCATCCCGATGCGCTCGAATAGGCAAACTGAACTCTCTTTGCAACACTGCATTGTTTCCAATATGATCCTCGTGGTGGTGCGTATTAACAATCTGTTCCAGCCGCAACTGCTTGCAGGCTTTAATCATTTCCCGCGACATCGTTGACGGCCCGGTATCGATTAGTAAACCGTCAACCAGGAAGGCATTAACCTGGGCCAGGCGGTAACCGAAAACTTTCCTGGTAAAACAAAATTGAATCACCTGACCGTGCTCTACTAACCCAAGCACCGATTTCTCCTTTCCTCTTGCTTAAAAAGAAACTAAGGGCGATCCACATCCACGTTATTTTTCACGCAACGTCTTGCAGCTCCCCTCTTAAAGCCTCACTTTTCAAGCCTCACCTCTCTTGCCTCATACTTCACACCCCACACTTTAATTATTCAGGGCCTGAATGGGGGCCGGAATACGGCCGCCTCGTCTGGCAAAGCCAGCAGCCTTAAATTGGTGCACTGCCATGATTGTCGACCTTCCCAGCAAACCACCAAACTCGACTTTATCGCCGACTTTTTTCCCAGGTACTGGAATTAATCGGGTGGCCGTCGTCTTTCGGTTGATCATTCCGATCGCTGCTTCATCAGCAATTATCGCAGCAATAGTCTCGGCTGGGGTATCGCCAGGAAGGGCAATCATATCTAAACCAACCGAGCAAACACAGGTCATTGCTTCTAGTTTATCAATAGTAAGGGCCCCGGCCTCTAGGGCTGCCACCATCCCAGCATCTTCACTGACCGGGATAAAGGCCCCACTCAACCCTCCCACATAGGACGAGGCCATAGCCCCACCTTTCTTGACCGCGTCATTTAGCAGGGCTAAAGCGGCTGTGGTCCCATGGGTTCCGCATCTTTCCAAACCCATCGCTTCCAGAATGTCGGCTACGCTATCGCCGATTGCCGGCGTTGGGGCTAACGAAAGATCAACGATCCCGAAAGGTACCCCTAGTTTTTCTGATGCCCTCCGGCCAATTAGTTCTCCCATTCTGGTGACCTTAAAGGCAGTGTGTTTGATGGCGGTAGATAGAGTGCCAAAATCTGCTCCTTGAAAACGGCGCACCGTATCCAGTACCACCCCAGGACCGCTAACCCCAATATTGATCGTACACTCTGGTTCACCTACGCCATGGAAAGCTCCAGCCATGAACGGATTATCTTCTGGTGCATTGCAAAAAACCACCAATTTAGCACACCCCAGGCCGTCACGATCCGCCGTTAACTCTGCTGTTTCTTTGATAACCTCGCCCATCCGCATTACCGCATCCATATTAATCCCGGCCTTAGTCGTCGCGACATTGACCGATGAGCAGACCCGCTCAGTCAAAGCTAAAGCCCGTGGAATACTGCTAATTAATTTGGCATCTCCCTGGGTCAAGCCTTTGTGTACGAGCGCAGAAAAACCGCCGATAAAATTTACCCCCACTTCAACAGCTGCTTTTTCCAGGGTTTCCGCCAAAGGAACAAAATCCTCCGCCTCACAACCCTCAGCTACTAGTGAAATAGGGGTCACTGAAATCCTTTTATTAATTATCGGTATTCCATAATCGCGCGATAATTCCTCTCCGACCTGAACCAGATTGTGGGCCAGACGGACAATCTTATTATAAATCCGTTGACTTAGTCGCTTAAGATCCGAATCAACACAATCCCGTAAACTTATGCCCATGGTAATAGTCCTGATATCCAAGTTCTGGACATCTACCATCCTGATTGTTTCGATAATCTCTTCCGGACTAAGTGAGACAGGCACAATACTCTCTCCTTCTCCCTTTATATTCGGTGCATAAAGCGAAAGATATCTTCATGCTGAGCCGTCACCTTAAGCCCTAGCTCTTTTCCCTTTTCATCCAGCCGCTGCTGTAACTCCGCCAGATCAATTGTGGCCTGACCAATATCCACCACCGCAATCATAACAAAAAATTCCTGCAAAATAGTCTGACTGATATCGAGGATATTGATATTAGCTTCAGCTAATACCGTTGCAATGCCGGCAATTATGCCAACTCGATCCTTACCCAACACAGTAACGATTACCCGATTATTAATAGTCTCACCCCCTGTCTAGACATTAGACGTTAGATGTTAGACTTTAGAGGCAGTTAATCCAGGTTAGAATTAGCTACCTCTGCCAACTAACATCTCATCATGTTCAATTACTTAATCATTCCGAATGAAGTTGAAGAATAACTTCGCTGTCATGTGAGTCTAGAATTAAGGTCCAGACTTACTTATGCCTTAACTCCTGAACAACCTCAGAACACCGAGGGCAGAGGGCTGCTCCCTGAGCATCCTTACTTGTTTCTTCACTAAACTTCCAGCAGCGCACGCACTTTTCCCCGGCTGCTGTGGTTACCAATACCCTCAATCCCGGTAGTTCATCAGAAGCATAGGCTTCGGGTGGAATATCTTCGCCCGGTTTTGCCAAAGAAACCTGAGACACTATAAATATATCCGTTAAATCCGGTAAAAATGAAAGCAAGAATCCGTATAACTGCCGGTCCGGATAAAGGCTTACGGCAGCGCCCAAGGAGTGGCCGATCTTTTTCTCTTGTCGCGCCAGTTCCAGGGCTTTGGAGACCACTTCCCGTACATCCAGCAAGCGATCCCAGCGTCGTTCTAATTCCGGGTCCAAATAGGCTTCATTTACCTCGGGCCAACTCACCAGCTGCACTGATATTGCTTTACCTGGTTCAGCCGGCAAGTGCTGCCAGATCTCCTCCGCGGTAAAAGCCAGCACCGGTGAAATTAACCGAACCAGGGCTTGAATCACCTCGTAAAGCACGGTCTGAGCCGCCCGTCGGGCTGGGGCCTCAGGTTGAGAGGTATACAAGCGATCCTTAATGATATCCAGATAAAAAGCACTCATGTCTACGGTACAGAAGTTATGCACACTGTGGTAAACTAGATGGAACTCATAATTATCATAAGCTTCAGTGACCCGGCGAATCAGTTTATGCAGTTTAAGCAGAGCCCAGCGGTCTAGCTCGTTCATTTGCTCGACTGGCACCCGGTCTTGTTGGGGATTAAAGTCCGCCAAGTTACCTAGAATATAGCGGCAGGTGTTACGGATCTTACGGTAAGCTTCCGTCATCTGCTTGAGGATACTCTGGGAAACCGCAATATCATTTTTATAATCCGAAGAGGAGACCCAGAGTCGCAGGATGTCAGCTCCCATCTCTTTGATTACATCCAGCGGGCTGATCACGTTGCCCAACGATTTGGACATTTTGCGGCCCTTTTCATCCACAACATAACCATGGGTTAAGACAGCCCGATAAGGAGCCAGCCCACGGACGGCAACAGAGGTAGACAGCGAGGAGTTAAACCAACCGCGATGCTGGTCACTTCCCTCCAAATATAGATCAGCCGGCCAGGACAATTCCGGCCGCATTTCGAGGACCCCAAAGTGACTGGTACCGGAATCAAACCACACATCCATGATATCTTTTTCTTTGCGGAACTCGGAATGTCCGCATTCTGGGCACTGGTAGCCGGCTGGTAATAGCTCAGCCGCTTCCCGGATAAACCAGGCATCTGAACCCTCTCGCCGGAAGATCTCCTGGAGATGAGTAATCGTGGTATCGTTAATAACCGTGGTACCACATCCTTGACAGTAAAAGATAGGAATAGGTACGCCCCAGGTTCGCTGGCGAGAAATGCACCAGTCACCCCGGTCCGCCACCATATTATAAATGCGATCTCGGCCCCAGGCCGGAATCCAGCGAACCTGATCAATTTGCTTCAAGGCTTCCTCCCGGAATCCATCGATTGAGGCAAACCACTGTTCCGTGGCTCGGAAAATAACCGGATGTTTGCAGCGCCAACAGTAAGGGTACTGGTGTTCAATCGTACTATGGTGGACCATATTGCCGGCTTCAATCAGGTCAGCCACGATAGCTTTGTTAGCCTTTTCGTAAAACATGCCGGCATAGGGACCGCCTTCTTCGGTAAACTTACCCTGATCGTTGACCGGCGAAATCACTCCCAGCTCATAAACGCGACCAATGGCGAAGTCTTCCTGGCCATGACCGGGAGCGGTGTGGACACAGCCGGTGCCTTGATCTAAGGTAACATGTTTCCCTAAAATTACGAGTGAATCCCGGTCCATAAAGGGGTGTCGGCAAACGATTCTCTCTAGTTCGGTTCCTTTGAAAGACTGCAGTACCTGGTAATCCTGAATGTTAGCCTCCGTCATAAACCGAGGTAATAATTCTTCCGCAACCACATATTTCTCTTGTCCGATCTGGACTAGGACATACTTATATTCTGGATGAACAGCAATCCCCAGATTAGCGGGCAATGTCCAGGGTGTGGTTGTCCAGATAACTACAAAAGTATTCTCGATAGAAAATAATCCCCGGGCATCTTTTACCGGGAACTTAACATAAATCGAAGGTGATCGTTTATCCTGATATTCGATTTCAGCTTCCGCCAGAGCGGTTTCGCAATCAGTACACCAGTAGACTGGCTTAAGCCCCTTATATATATAACCCTGCTTGGCCATTTCACCAAAAGCCCCTATTTGTTCGGCCTCAAATTGAGGATGGAGCGTCAGATATGGGTTGTCCCAATCTCCTCTAACACCCAGACGTTTAAACTCCTCCCGTTGAATATCGACATACTTCAGGGCATAGTCACGACAATGCCGACGAAACTCAGCGACATCCATTTCCTTCCGATTAATTCCCAAATCTTTAATCGCTTGCTGCTCGATTGGTAAACCGTGCGTATCCCAACCCGGCACATAAGGACAGTCGTATCCGCGATGGGTCCGGTACTTGATCACGATATCCTTTAATACCTTGTTTAAAGTAGTTCCCAGGTGAATATGCCCATTGGCGTAGGGAGGCCCGTCATGCAAAATAAACTGGGGCTTTCCTTTATTAGCGGCTTGGACCCGTTCATACAAGTTGATTTCAGCCCAGAATCGCAGCATTTCCGGTTCCCGCTTGGGCAGGTTGGCCCGCATGGGGAAATCAGTTCGGGGTAAGTTTAATGTTTTGTCATAATCCATTTTTTCACCTCTTCTGGTTCAGTGACTGGATCTTATCAAGTCTTAGTATCATGTAAAAAAACCTCCCATCCGCACCTGGCGCCGATGGGAGGTTATCTCTCCCTTAGATTCATTTTATTATAAGGCAAATTTCGGCTGAGTGTCAAGAATTCACCCGCTGGTTAACCTGGTCCGCCGAGATTCCTTTAAGTTGAACTACTTTTTGCCGGGAAGTTGACCCGGTCACTAGGCTAACATTCTGGCGGGAAAGATTAAAATATTCAGCTAAGAAGCGAATTAAGGCGGCATTCGCTTCTCCCTCCACCGGCGGGGCGGTTAGACGAACCTTAAGGGAATCTTCCATCCAACCAACGATTTGGTTTTTAGCGGCTCGAGGCTGAACCCGCACCTTTATCTGAACTCCATTGACTATTTCCTTGATCCGATTCAAGAAGAACCGTTCCTTTCTTGATGGGCAAATATCCCAAAAAATTCGCTAGCTTTTTCTGGATAATTATTAAGGCACGTCCTAGTTGTCCTCGTGCTCACTTGCTTTATCTCCTAACGGAAGCTTTTCAATCATATCTAACTGGGCTTTAAGAAAGGCGCGAATCTGTGATTTGAATCCCACTAGAGACTGTATCAGTTCCGCCTGTTCATTTTCCAGAGTTTCCTTTTTCAGCGTCGCTTGATGAATTATCTCTTCTGCCTCAGCCTGCGCTTCTCGTAGCAGCAACTGGGCTTCCCTGGTTGCATTCTGTTTTACTTCCTCTGCAGTTTTTTGGGCCATGACCAGTGTATTATTAAGGGTGTCCTCCAGCTTACGGTACTGGAGAAGCTGGTCCTCCAGATGCTTCAGTTTTTCCTCTACCTCTAATTTGTCTCGCAGAAGGGTTTCATAATCACGGGCAACCTGGTCCAGAAAACTATCCACTTCGTTTTCATTGTAACCGCGCATGGCTCGCCGAAATTCTTTCTTATTGATATCCACTGGAGTTAACATCTAGGCCACTCCTCCCTATACACCTAAAGCACCCAGGGTATATCCATCGGGATTTATCTTTTGCAGGTCTTTCCAGTCCTCCAGAGAAACAGTATACGACTCCGGCTGGTTTAAGGCCAATTCCAGATATTTACGGTATAGCTGAACCACTCTGGCTAAAGCCGGTCCTTCGTAATACTGACCCTCAATCCGGAGACTGCATGGTCGTAATTGCAACAGCCAGGGTAAAATAGGCAGTAAACACAATTGGTAGGGAAACTGCAAATGGGTCCGGCAGAACTGGTCGACCTTAACCTGATACTTTTGGCCACATTCATCCATTAGGGCAAGCTCCGTCTCAACACAAGGTCTGGGACAAATCTCTGGCTGGCCAATTGTCCCCTTTAAGACCCTGGGCAAACAGCGCTCCAGAATCATGGTGGTTAAATGGCCATGACTTACTACTTCCAAGGGCAAAGGTGTATTTTCCAAAAAACTCTGCAGTGAATCGGCAGACAGTTCTAAAGAAACCGTTCCTTGGCGTATTCTCATTTTTAAGGCTAAATTAGCGGCTAGGCTGTTTGTTAGGTTTAGTGAGGTATCGCCATATACCGGCAGATCGGTTAGCTCCCTGACTAACCGGGCGGTTCCCCAGTTACCCACCATTACCCCATCTACTTGGAGTTGAGCAAGTTCTTTAACCCATCGAGCCAATTCCTGCATTTCCGTTCGTTTAGTTATTTTAGGCGTCAGCACTACCAGCTTGGCTTTGGCTGAGTGCGCTTCCCTAAGCGCTTCCCGCACTTCTCGGTGCCCCCAGACCGGCGCGTTTAAACCGGTAACTTCTCCTCCCACATATACGGTCCGGGAGCCGGCAGCCAACGCTGCCCGTAAGGCTGCTAGTGAACCAACCCGGACTGATAGTTCGGGTAGAGTAAGGGGCCTTTTTTCTGGTTCCTTGTCAACGCCAAGGTTATTGGGTCTCTCGCGCAGCTCAACCTCCGTTAAAGTTGGTGGCGTAATGGCTCGAGTCGGAAAATGAGGCTCTCGCTCACCGGAAAAACCAATACTAGTTGGTCCCGCTAAGCCAAAAGCCTGCCCGGTAGTATAATCACGCACCCGGTGATTAACTAGACTATTCCAGACGGTTTGGTCCAGACGGTATGCCTGAGGGTCCTCCCAGTAACGATCCACCGCCTCTCGATAAGCCTGCACCAGGGGTCTAAGAAAACTCCCCTCCCGCATCCTGCCTTCTATTTTAAAGGAGATTATCCCGGCTTGAATCAATTGCGGAATATAGGGATAAAGGCACAAATCATTACTGGCCAAGACATATGGACCCGGCACTGACCATTCGACGGGTGAACCATCATTAGTCTGGACAACCCGATAACGCCACCGACACGGTTTTAAGCAGCGGCCTCGATTGCTGCTTTCTCCAAAAACTATGGCACTGGTCAGACACTGACCGGTGTGGGCGATACAGAGATCTCCGTGGACAAAATACTCCAGTTCCATCCCGGTCGCCTGACCCAGATAATAAACCTCTTCTAGACTTAAATCCTTGGAGACAATCGCCCGGGAAAAACCCATTTCTTGAAAAGCCTGCAGAGTCTGGAGATTATGAATATTCACCTGAACACTGGCATGGAGCGGACGAGTTAGACCGATTTTTTTGGCCAAATCGACCACTGCCAGGTCCTGCACGATTAATGCATCAACCTTAATCTCTTCTAAAAACTGTAGATAGGACTCTAATTCAGGCAGATCTTCTTCATAGTAAAGATTGTTCAGGGTAACGTAAAGCTTAACTCCTCGTTGATGAGTATACTCAACCGCTTGCCTTAATTCCTCATCTGAAAAGTTAAACTCTGACCGCCACATCCGCATATTCAATTTTTTCCCGCCTAGGTAAACAGCATCGGCCCCGGCCGCGACAACTGCTTCCAGAGCCTCCCACCGGCCAGCCGGAGCCAGCACCTCAGGCTTGATCATTTTTGGATAAGGCTGACTCAAACAGCTTGTTGCATTGTTTTTCAATTTATTACCCCTGTCTATCCCAAACCATGATTTTAGATAATAATCAACAGTATTCGAACGACCAAACTATTAACCAACATTATAACCAACAAAGCCACCAGTGGCGAAAAATCAATTCCACCAGTCGCTGGGATTAGTTGACGAAAAGG
>JAAZDI010000080.1 GCA_012512295.1 Syntrophomonadaceae bacterium | reverse complement strand
CCTGGAAGCAGTAGCCCCGGATAACAACCGGTGTCGGGTGGCCACTGAATTTATCGGGCAGGATGCGGAACGTCGTCCCCTGCCCCGGGATTTAATTTATCAGCAGTTAAACCGGTTGGGCAATACTGTTTTTCGTTTGGACCAAATCGAATTTGACCTGGCTCCGGATGGGATCGTCCCAGTTAGTGAGCTTAATCAAGTTCGCCGGAAAATGGTCGCAGAACTAGAGGAAAAAAGGTTAACCCGGGCTCGAGGTCCGGCAGTCTCCCAAGCTGAGTTTCGGGAGCGGCTCCGAAAAGCCTCAGAACTGGATTCGAGATCAGGAAAAACAAAGACTAATTCAACAATTGAAGCCGCTCAAAAAGAAAGTTCTCAGAACATAAGAAATAATCCAATGTCGGGAAATACACAAACAACCGAGGTGTCGGCTGCTATGGTCAGCCAGTTGCCAAGGCTTTCGGTAGCTGTCGGTGATCTGGCATCTGCCTGGGAAGCCTTATTGGCCGGCGCAGATCAGATTTATTTACCAGGGGTTTCCTTCCGCAGTAAAGCCAGGGCAGACCGACACTTACTAGATAAGCTGATTGAGGCCGGACGGCAAGGAAAGGTTCGGCTGTTGGCGACTCTGCCGCGAATTATGGCGGAAACCGACCGGGAATGGGTTCAGCGTCGGATTGAGGACTGGGCAAAGGTAACCCGGGAGGGGGCGGCAAATTTTGGTTGGTTGGTGGGCAACCTCGGGGGGATTGAGCTGCTGTTGAGTCAGCCTAAGTCGTTACTTTATGCTGACTATCCATTAAACTGCTTTAATACCGCTGCTGTTCAAACCCTCTTCCAGCTGGGGTTGACCCAGGTTACCCTTTCGCCGGAGCTGAACTATGAACAACTTAAGGCCTTTACCTTAAGACCAGCGGCGTTGGAGGTGATCGTCCATGGTTCCTGGCCGCTGCTGGTTTCCGAACATTGTGTAGTGGGAGCAGTCCGCGGCCGGCGGGCTACAGACCAGCCCTGTCAGAGACCATGTCCGGGACAAAGCTTTTATCTCAAAGACCGGCTGGGGTTTCTTTTCCCAGTGGAAATGGATGAGCATTGTCGGATGTATTTATATAATCCCAAAGTCTTAGATCTAATTGACAATTTGGACCGTCTGACTTATCTTGGTTTTGGTTCTCTGCGGCTGGAGGTGCGACGGGAGTCGCCTGAATATGTTCGGGAAACGGTTCAAGTGTACCGCGAGGAATTAAACCGCTTGCAGGAAGTACTGGCTAAACAAGCCGGGCCTGATCGGTTCGGTTGGACTACCGGCCAGTTGACTGACAGACGGTTTACTGAAGCGGGATTGAGCTATACTCCGCTCGCAACAAATCGAGAGAAGCTCAAACGACTGGCCCCGGCTGGCTTAACCCGAGGTCACTTTTTTCGAGGGGTAGTCGCGGTGGATTGAATTCGTTCAGCTTAGTGATTGCAACTTGCAGGTCCGAATGCTAGAATGAATTCATTTGGTGGGGGGATATTGATGCTGGAACGGACACTGCAAAAGCTGGAATTTGATAGGGTACTGGACAAATTACAAGCACACTGCACTTGCAGCCTGGGCCGAGAGAAGGCCGAGGCTTTACTTCCGTCTACTCAATTACCGGTAATCTTCAATTGGCAGCAAGAAACTACGGAAGCTAAGGAAATCCTGCGGCGTGATCCTTTGATCCCGCTGGGCGGGATTTGGGATATTCGGGCCGCTTTATGGAAGGCGGAAATGGGGGGCATTTTGGATCCCTCAGAATTACTTCAGGTTAGCTCGACACTGGCGGCAAGTCGCCGGTTAAAACACTTCTTACTGGGACGAACCGCTCCCGAGACGATAATTGGTCAATTAGCCGGTCAGCTAGGGATTTTTCGCGAGTTAGAAAAAAAGGTCGAGGAATGCATCAATGAGGAAGCTGAGGTCAAGGATTCAGCTTCCCCGACATTGCTGCGGCTTCGGCGTCAATTAGCGGTCTTACAAAGTCGGGTCCGGGAGAAGCTGGACAGTATTTTACGGCAGACGGAGCTGCAAAAATACCTGCAAGAAGCCATTATTACGATGCGTGGGGATCGGTACGTGATCCCAGTCAAACAAGAGTATCGTCACCAAGTCCCCGGGATAATTCATGATCAATCAGCCAGTGGGGCTACCGTTTATATTGAACCAATGGTGGTCGTGCAAATTAATAATGAGATTCGGCGGCACCAGGCGGAAGAACGGGAAGAGGTGCGGCGCATTTTACGCGATTTAACTGGGCAAGTGGGGGCAAAGGCTATTGAAATTCGCGAGACCCTAGAGGGATTGGCCCATCTCGATTTTGCTTTTGCCAAGGCGAAGCTCAGTCACGAGCAAGACGGTCTGGAACCGGTTTTAAACAATGCCGGTTGGTTGGATATTCGTTTGGGCCGTCACCCATTGATCCCAGGCCGGGTCGTGCCGCTTTCAGTAAGCCTGGGGAAAGATTTTACTACCTTGGTGGTAACCGGGCCTAATACTGGGGGAAAAACGGTTGCCTTGAAGACGATTGGCTTGCTCACGCTGATGGCTCAAGCTGGTTTACACGTCCCGGCGGACGAGGGAACTTGTCTGAGTGTCTTTGAGCAGATCTTCGTTGATATCGGCGATGAACAAAGTATTGAACAGTCATTAAGCACCTTTTCCTCCCATATGACCAATATTGTCGAGATCCTGCGACAGGTTAATGAACGCAGCCTGGTTTTACTGGATGAACTGGGCGCTGGTACAGATCCAACCGAAGGTGCAGCCCTAGCCATTGCCATTTTAGAGCATCTGCTGGCTCAGGGGGCGCGAACTGTCGCCACTACCCACTACAGTGAGTTAAAAGTTTTCGCTTACAATCATGATCAAGTAGAGAATGCTTCTGTAGAATTCGATGCGGAAACACTGCAACCAACTTATCGGCTCCAATTGGGACTACCGGGTAAGAGCAATGCTTTTGAAATCGCTACCCGACTGGGACTGCAGCCGAGTATTGTTGAGGCAGCCCGGAGATACCTCTCACCCGAAGAACTCCAAGTCGGAGATTTAATCCAAAATTTGAAGGAATCACAGCGAAAGAGTGAAGAAAATCGAAGAGAGACAGAAAAATTGCGGCAAATGCAGGAGCGCAAGGAAACAGAACTGCGTCGGCGACAAAGCGCCTGGCAGGAAAAAGAAACCCGCTTATTACAACGGGCTCAAGAAGAAGCCATTGAGATCGTGCGGCAAGCGCGGAATGAAGCTGATCAAATTGTCCGTCAACTGCGGCAAATGCAAAAGGAGGCCGTTGACCGGGAAACACTTCGGCGGGCGCAAGAGATGCAGGAACGCTTGCGGGATCGGGCTTCTCAATTATATGAAGCCTGGACCAAGGTTTCGGACGAGGTTAACGAACGCTTGGGCCTGGTTGAACCTGAAGGACAGACAGCTTTCAGTGACAACGGACTGCCAAAGGAGACAGCATCAGACCAAGCGAAAAAGGCCCGAAAACATACAGCGCAGTTTAAACCTGGTGATCCGGTCCTAATTCCCCGGTTAAATCAGCGGGGCTATGTTATAAAAGCTGATTCTACCACCGGAGAGGTACAGGTGCAAGCCGGTATCTTAAAAGTAACGGTTAAAGCAGCGGAGCTTCGGCTAGTTCAGGAGGAGACAGAGTATCGGGATTATTCCGGCCTAGGGAACCTGATGGCTTCAAAATCGCGGGAGATTTCGCCGGAAGTTCATCTGCGCGGGATGTTAGTCGATGAGGCTCTCATAGAATTGGAGAAATACCTGGACGATGCCTACTTGGCCGGGATGGCCGAGGTGCGGGTAATCCATGGTAAGGGGACCGGGACACTCCGGTCAGCGGTCAAGCAATACCTGGCTAATCACCCGCACGTTAGCTCCTTCCGCTTAGGCAGTTATCAGGAGGGGGGCATTGGCGTAACGGTGGTTCAATTAAAGAGCGGTTAGCTAATCGTCATCATTATTCTCGTTATTGTCATTATGTCTGTTTTTGTTATTGTTGTTTTTACCGTTGGCCTGATCTTTATTGCCTGAATTGTTTGTCTCAGAGGTAGCTCCGTTACCGCCACGATTCGGATTATATGGATCATGATTGTTTGGCCAGGGCCAAATCGCATTTGGCCCACGCAGGGTACAGGATT
>JAAZDI010000079.1 GCA_012512295.1 Syntrophomonadaceae bacterium | reverse complement strand
GTTATTATCTTACCGATTACTTGCTGAGAAAGAAGCTGGTTTCAGTCAAAGTAATTGAGAAAAACCGAACAATCGCTAAGCAGTTTGCCCAACGCATGCCTGAAGCTTTGATTATTAACGGGGACGGAGCAGATATGGAGTTATTGCGCGAAGAAAATATTGGTGAATCCGATGTTTTTGTCGCTGTAACTGATGATGATAAAATGAACCTCTTAGTTTCATTATTGGCTAAAAACTTAGGCGTCAAGAAAACGATAACCCAGGTTAGACGTTCTGACTATTCTACCCTAATGGAACAGGTTGGTATTGACGTAGTCGTAAGTCCTCGTTTATTGACGGCGGAAGCCATCCTTCGCTTTATCCGACGGGGAAATATTGTCTCGGTTACCTTGGTGGGCGGCGATAAAGCAGAGGTATTGGAACTCATTGTCCCAGAAAAATCACTGGTTACCAATAGATCATTAAAGCAAATTAACCTGCCGCCAGGAACCCTTGTGGGAGCGATTCAACGGAAAAATGATGTGCTTATTCCCAAAGGCACTGATGTGATCCGAGCAGGAGACCAGGTGATGGTTTTTAGTCTGCCGGAACACATCCACACGGTTGAGAAATACTTCCAGGCCAATGGGGGTAAGCAGTGAAGTGAATTACCACCTCTTATTAGCTTACTTGGGTCGGTTTCAACTAATTATTGGTATTTGTATGTTCTTGCCGATCCCTTGGGCTTTGTACTATCAAGAGAGCCTGGTCCCATTGATTAGTTCTGGCTTAATTACGGTGGCCTTTGGACTGGCAATGGTTTTGGGATTTAGCAACAAAGGTACTATTCGTTATCGGGAAGCCTTCGCTCTCGTAACCTTAAGCTGGATTTTAGCTTCTGGTTTTGGTTCTCTCCCGTACTTATTTTCGGGAACATTAGGTAATTTGGCAGATGCTTTTTATGAAACTATGTCCGGGTTCACAACCACCGGATCAAGTGTTATAACGGATATAGAGGTAGTATCAAAAAGCATCCTATTTTGGCGGAGTCTCACCCACTGGCTGGGCGGTATGGGAATTATCGTTTTGCTGGTAGCTTTGCTGTCTCAGTTAGGAGTGGGAGCCAATCAGGTTTTTCGGGCCGAGGTGCCAGGGCCGGTGGCTGAAAAAATAACGCCGCGTGTAGCCGAGACAGCCCGGATTCTCTGGCTGATCTATGTAATAATGACTATCATCGTGACTTTGCTTTATTGGATCGCGGGAATGACGCCTTTTGATGCCTTGTGCCACGGCTTTTCCACATCAGCTACTGGTGGCTTTTCCACCCGAAATATGAGTATCGGGTTTTACAGTCCACTAATTCAATGGATTACACTGATCTTTTTGTTTTTATCTGGGACCAACTTTGCCCTATATATTCAAGCCATAAAAGGCAAGACTCTAAAGGGTTTTTGGAAGGACCCGGAATTCAAGCTTTATGGGAGTATAATTATAGTTGCTACACTAATTGCGTCCTGGCAAATTCGCCATTTGTATCCTCTGGGCGAATCATTAATCCGAACCGCCTTATTTCAAGTCGTCAGCCTAGTTACTACGACGGGTTATGCTACAACTGATTATGGGATTTGGCCACCCGTTACTCAATTGATCTTGCTCTTTCTTATGTTTATTGGGGGCTGCAGTGGTTCAACGGCTGGAGCGATAAAAGTAGCAAGGTTAAGGATAATTCTGGGGCAGACAGCTAGTGGGTTAAAACAATTGATTCATCCCCGCGGGGTGTTTGCGGTTCGCTTTGGTGACAAGACTTTATCTGATGAAGTTAGTATCAATGTCTTGCAGTTTTTTTCTCTGTACATAATGATTTTTGCTTGTGGGTCAATAATCTTATCCGGCATGGGGATTGATTTACTAACCGCATTTTCGGCAGCAGCCGCTAATATAGGGAATGTGGGACCAGGCTTAGGCTCAGTTGGTCCCATTAATAACTACCAACCTCTTCCAGATGCTGCCAAGTGGCTGCTCAGTCTAATGATGCTGCTCGGTCGTCTGGAGATATTTACCGTATTGGTTCTGATTTCCCCGGCTTTTTGGAAGAAATAATTATTTTCAGGTTGAGTCAATTTAAAAACAGGAGGATTTCAAGTGAAAGGACAATTTGCTGCTTTAAAGACATTATATTCCTTAGCTGAAATCCGCAATATTCCAGTCTTTGTTGTTGGTGGAACGGTACGGGATTTGCTGCTGGGAAGAAGAATTACTGATTTGGATGTTTTAATATTTGGCAATGTTTGGAAATTAGCATCGGAGTTGGCTCAAGCCTTGGAGGCGACTTGGTTTGTCTTAGACGAACAGACTCAGACTGCCCGGGTAGTTTTACATAATCAGCAATCCCAATTAAATATTGACCTCGTTGGGGCAGGGTATAAAAGCATGCACGAAAACCTGGTTGAACGTGACTTTACCATCAACGCCATGGCCATTAGCCTGTCAGACTGCCTGATTTATTTTGAAAATATTAATAATAATAAAATCGATAACTATCCTTTTTGTGGCCAATTATTTGATCCTTTAAAAGGGCGTGAAGATTTACGGGCTGGTATTCTTCGGGTAACCGGGGAGAAGGTATTTCAACGGGATCCTTTACGTTTATTGAGGGCGGTCCGACAATCAGCGACTCTGGGTTTACTAATTGAAAAGTCAACCTGGGCTTTAATAAAACAGCAATCTGGCTTAATTTCTCAAAGCTCCCCGGAACGGGTAAGGGATGAACTATTTAAAATTCTAGCGTTAAATGATGCCCATTACTGGATGACTCAACTAGATAAACTAGGTTTGCTGGACCAAATCCTGCCTGAGTTGAGGACTTTAAAAGGAGTTCAACAAAACGAACACCATTCGTTGGATGTGTGGGGACACTGTCTGGCTACACTGGAAGAGCTGGAAAAACGACCTTGGGAAGGTTTGCTAACTCGGGAGATAGAAGCGCGGGTTAACCAGTTTCTTACGGAAGAGGTAGTGGTTGGTCGATCAAAGTGGAGTTTATTAAAGTTAGCTGCTCTATTACATGATATAGGTAAACCGGAAGTAAAGGCCAGTAAGTCCAGAGGAAAGGTAGTATTCTATGGTCATGAGCAAGCAGGGGCTCGTCGTGTTCGGCAAATAGCCGATCGAATAAAACTATCAAGTCGAGAAAAGAGAATACTGGCGACAATAATTGATCAACACATGCGTCCTTTTCATCTTTTTCGGGCTAAGAATCATACGGCTAAGGCAGAGTGCCGATTCTTTTTTAGTGCAGACTGTGAGACAATTTCCGTTCTTTTGCTGTCAATAGCTGATCGCCGAGCGGGAAGAGTTAGGACTGATGCTGAGGAAACAACAGATTACCAACACTTTATTAAGGTTTTACTTGAAAAGTACTTAGATGAATTTGAGCCAATTAGAGAGCATCGGGTCATTAGTGGTCAGGAGATAATGACCGTTTTTGGACTCAAACCAGGACCATCAATCGGGAAATTGTTAAAAAGGGTTGAGGAAGCTCAGGTGCTAGGTCAAATTCATACCCAGGAAGATGCCTTAAGGTTGGTTGGTCAAATTTTGAAAAATAGCCGAGTATATTAAACAACGTACCATGCTGTGCCAATATAATACAGTGGCTATCCGAAATATCATAGGTTCAAGTTCCAACATATGGTGATTACTATTGCGCCATGGGGGATTAGCCTATAATTAGATTGTCGACAAGAGTGTGCTATAATGAGCCAGGGGGGAAGACCATGTTACTGGATTTCTTCAAAAGAAGATCGCGATCCAGAAAACAGGCTAATGATATACTGGAAAAGCCGAGTCAATTAGTTAATGAGTCTGTCAATGCCCCACAAAAAAAGGCACAAGAATTCTCGTCTGAAGATACTTCCGAAGATGTTAGGGCAGGAGATGTTTTAGAGATTAAGGAAAAGACGGTTAGGGCAATTAGTATAAACAGCACGAATCATCAAGCAGTTCCGGCTTGGACTAGAGGCTGGTTAAGAAAAAACGATGCTGATATTTCAGATAGCTTTACTTCTGATAAATCCGCTATTGCAGAAGACCCAGAATTACCCACAGTAGATTTGATTGAACCGCGAAACGTGGAAGTAAGAGAAATGATATTGAGACAGATCCAGAATTCGAGATCAGTTGCCCGTTATATGTGCAGTACAGAGAATTTAGTAGAAGAACAGATTCGAAAGTCCATGGAAAGAGGAGAGTTTAATAATCTTCAGGGAAAAGGTAAACCCTTAAAATTTGAGGAAAATCCATATGAAAACCCGGAGTTGAGGCTCCCCTTTAAAATTTTGAAGGATGCTGGCTTTGCCCCCTATTGGATTGAGATGAGTAAACAGATTGATGCAGAGATAGCCGCCTGTCGGATGATTTTTGAAAAGTTCCTAGATAACCTTGCCTTTCGTAAGGCCCGTTATGGATATATCAAAAGAACTCCAGATTTTGA
Organism: Syntrophomonadaceae bacterium; assembly: GCA_012512295.1. Lineage (GTDB taxonomy): Bacteria > Bacillota > Ch66 > Ch66 > Ch109 > JAAZDI01. The sequence continues at coordinate 6,176 of JAAZDI010000079.1, read as the reverse complement.
GCTGCGATTAAGGGATGTACTAAAAACTTGCGGCGAAAAGTTTGATGAGATTAATAAAAAGATTGATAAGTACAATATGATCGTCCCCATGTACTGGTTGCAAAGAAAAAAGATTGACATTGAGATTGAGATGGCTACTTTTCGTCGACGTTTAGATGATCAATTATGGGGAAGATCACACTAAAACGGAAACGTATGACAAGTACCCTTATAGCAGCAAGAAAGAGAGGTCGTTTGGGTGTATCTAGGGGCTCATTTGTCAATATCTCAGGGTTACCGTAGTGCAGTAACAGCTGCTTTAGAAATTGGAGGGAATACCTTCCAGTTTTTTACCCGTAATCCACGAGGGGGCCGAGCTAAAAAAATAGACTCTCGGGACGTTGAGCAGTCAATAAAGCTTTGCCAGTCTTTTGGGTTTGGCCCTTTGATTGGGCACGCTCCATATACGATAAACTTAGCTTCTCCGACAGAAAGGACCCGAGAGTTTGCTATAATGGCTCTTAAGGAAGATTTAGTTCGGATAAAGAGCGTTGGAGCTGCTTATCTTGCAGTTCATCCTGGAAGTCATGTTGGAGACGGAATTGATCGGGGTTTAACCAGAATTATTGAGGGATTAAATCGAGTTTTTTCTGATTTGGATTTACCTGCTTTAGATGGAGTCATGCTATTACTAGAAGGAATGGCTGGTGAGGGGTCAGAAATTGGTAATCTTTTTGAACAGCTAAACTGCATCCGGCGAGGAATTAAATATCAGGACCGAGTAGGGGTTATTCTGGATACCTGCCATCTTTACGCGGCGGGATATGATATTAAAAACAATCTAAATCAGGTATTAGAGAGTTTTGATCGAGCAGTTGGCCTGGAACACCTCAAGGCTTTCCATATCAATGATTCTAAATATCCATTAGGTAGTAGAAGAGACCGTCACGCTAATCTGGGGGAGGGTTATTTAGGACTGGACTTTTTTATTAAATTTATAAGACACCCCTTAATACAAGAATTGCCCCTAATTTTGGAAACACCTGGAGATATAACTGTTTATGCCAATGAGATAGCTTTTTTAAGAAGTGCAATAAAAAGAGATCAATAATCTAATAATTATATGAAAGGTGGTGCCATCCTGGTTTTTGGCAGCATACAAAAAGAGTTAATGTCGTAAAACCTTCCGCGTTAATTAAGACACGCAGGGAAAATCGGGTGCGGAAAGATAACAAGTAACCAGCAATGGGTAACGCCCCCCTTAGGGATGAACCGGATCAGCGCGATTATAAAAACCCGAAGCATCAGCGAGAGCGGAGAGCCGATGGTGTAGCTGAATTCAGTGATGCTGCCTTCCGTTGGTCGGCGGAGAGAAACTAAATATATCAGAACTGTCCTTGATAAATTAAGATATATTTAGATTTCAAAACCGGGTTTGCTAATGACTGTTCTTGTGACTTATAATGAGGATTTCAGCAATCAGGGATATCCATTCTTAAAGTATCGGCTCAAACCTTCTTTTCAGGCACTTCAAAAACTAGTTAGCGAAGAAGCTCTTCCAGTTAAAGTTATCAAACCAAGCGTAACCGATGATATCATAAACCTTGTTGATCGGATCCACAATTGGCGACATATTCGGGACGTTCAGGATTCTGGTTATTACGAGGTTTCCCTGTTATCAGTGGCTAGTGTAGTTCAGGCAGCAGAGTTATTGTCAATAGATAGGACCTATAGTTCTGGTTTTGCCTATGTAGGTGCTGCCGGACATCACGCTAGTCCAATGGGTTTTTGGGGATTTTGTTTTCTTAACGATATCGCTGCAGCTATTACTAGATTGCGTGACTTAGGCAAAGATAGATTTCTAATATTGGATGTAGACCCGCACTTCGGAGATGGAACACGAGCCTTTTTTAAAAATGATAAGAATGTTATACACATAAATATTTACAGTGGTAATAAAGATGAAATTGACGTCAACCTTAATAATTATGATTACGGTTTGCCATACAATGCCAATGACGAGGATTTTGAGGCCGTTTTGGAACGAGCTTTATCTCATTCTTTTGATTTTGATTTGATGTTTATAGTCTTTGGGCACGATTCTCATATCTCGGATTACGGTGGTTTTGCTCTTACCTATGCAGTCTACCCAATTTTAGCTAGTAAGGTTAAGGAATATGCAGCTATGCGGCCACATCTTTGGGTATTAAGTGGCGGTTCGGAAATAGAAGTAGCGTCGCGAGTTATTCCAGCAATTATTGAAGTGTTAGCGAAAGATACGAAGGGCAAATAAGTATTAGTATTTTATTGTATTATTATAAAGCAAGGTTTTAACAAATTAGGTTTGCTAAGTAAATTTTGACTTATCCATGAAAAAGCTAGGGTAATCCGTTGCCAGATGGCTATTCAGGCAACGGAATTATTTTATACTATGATATGAGGTCACAGATTATATTAATAATTGATAGGAATTTATAAATAGCTTATTAAATAAATTAAATAAAACGCAAATTAACATAGTAATTAATAAAAAAAGAAGCCTTTATAACTTCCTATAAGAAGTATTATGTAAACTTGCACTAGGAATGACACTGAAAGTTTTTGTAGAATCTATTGACAAAGCTGCGGTGTGAAATCCCGGTTATGCGAAGAAGGTATTTCATTTAAAGTCAGCGGGCACTGAGTTACACATATTCACGTCAATTCAGACCGGCGTTCCTTTGCCATCAGGCCAATCATTCTCAAAGTATCTGGAAACCTTTCCCACGACATTCAGCCGGCATTCTTATATTATTCGACCAGGGGCCGACACCTCATGCATGGAGTTTAACGTTTTATTTAGCTGTGCTATCACCTCCACTATTTTGGAGAATGTGGGTCCTTAGTCTTGGACATTTTAGTTCTATTCTGTAAGCATTGTTTACAAGCCTATCCAACACTGATCGGCAATAGTGCATCTTCAATGTACTATGCTACTTTGCCACTGGGAGCTGTGCTGAGATTACGACCGCCTTTCTCCCATGGCGATCATTGATAACTCCAAAAAGATCCCGGCAAGCGTCCGAATCGAGAGAAGCCATGCCAAAGTCATCTAAGATGAGCAAATCTGGTTTTTTCAAATCATTGAGTGAGTTATATTTTGAGATAAACCACCCATCAGTGTACTATAATTGGACCACGTTGTGCATTAAATAGATCCACCTTAGTTGTGATGAGACCCAATCGGAGGTATCACGGGGAGTAGGCTGTTAAGATGCCGTAGCTGTGGATTATGATGGGTGGTAACTCCGTGGGAGTTACCCACAAACCCCACAACTGCTTGGATAACGCTATGCGTTGACCACATCTTAACAACCTCTACGGCTAGTTTATTGCTTTTTTTTTCAATACTGGACTTGGTATTGAGGGTCTGTTTTTTAGCATCTTTCGATGTATTTGCCCTGAAAAATACACACAGTGGCTCTGTTTAATGCACAGGGTGGGTCTATAACATTGCACTGCCGGATCTAACGGATCGCAATAAAAAATTGAGCAACTGGTTGTGGGAACCTTCACCCTCGGCCAATGGACAGACAGTCAAGAGGCTGTTTACCCTGTTCTACCGGGCTGACACCGATTCAATTAGGACAGCTACCTATATGAGACTAGGAAAAAAGTCATAGGATTATGGGAGGATTTAGGCAAATGTTGAGTTAATGGAAAGCAACTTGGTCATGATTTTGTTGGTGCTTAAAGTTAATTATATATTTATAACATAGAGCTGCTACGGGAGGTCTTGAATTTTACTGGAATTTAAATTTCTATACCGGGTTGACGCTCTTTAGCGTTTCTTAACGATAATTGGCTTCAACATAATCACTTGATTATGTTGAAAAGCTTGATAATAATAATAATGCCTCTAAAAAATGGTTTGCCTTTAGCCTAGTTGGAGTTAAGACAAAAATTATAGGCTAAAAATTACGATTAGTGCCTTTAATTTACACTTCTTATTGGATATAGATAAAATTGTTTTAATATCTCATAGGTTACCTTCTCTTTTCTTATAATTTAAAACCTTATATTTAAAGGTTTTTATCTCTATAACTAAAAATGTTGTCATTTGAAGAATTTGTTAAACTAACATTAAAAATTATTTAAAAGTTTATTTTGAAAAAACTTTGTTGGCATTTTCTAGAAAAATTATGGTATTTGCAGGAAATTCAAAAGCTGATAAAATATATAATAACCTACATATATTTGTAGGTTAAAGAATCTATATATTATATTTCGCTAAGGTTATTACGGATATTTCCTTTATGCAAAATGGCTAAAAAACGCTGTGAAAAGAGGGGAATCTGTGACGATAACTGAAAGCAATCAACAAAGATCGAACAGCAAAAAAAAGGTTAATGGTCAAGAAGAGCCACGGCTGGATTGTTATACTGAACCTTTTGATATTAAACTTGATATTGAACCTTTAGAAAGAAACAGAGCCGAAAGAGAATTAATGATTTCAGGAATACCTCCCTTACCTGAAGGCATGTACCGTTTAATGGTTGAAAATATTAACGATGTTATATTTATTTTAAACGACGAAGGCAATATGACTTATATCAGTCCGGTTATAAAAAAAGTAACCGGCTATAACGAGTATGAACTTTTGGGAAAATCCTTCATGAAATATATTCATCCTGAAGACCTACCTGGGTTACTTGCCGGCATGAAACGTTGCTTTGCTGGTGAATTTGAACCATTTGAGTTCAGAGTCTTTAATAAAGATGGAAATGTTCAGTATGTTCGTACTTCAAGTCGATTGTATAAAGAAAACAATAAATCACGTTGTCTCATAGGAATGTTAACAGATATAACAGAACGCAAACAATATGAAGAAAAACTAAAGTATCTTAGTTTACATGATTCTCTTACTGGGCTTTTTAACCGCGCTTATTTTGAACTAGAAATGAAGCGATTGGAAAATAATTATATATATCCCGCAGGAATAATCATTTGTGATATAGATGGTTTAAAATTTCAAAATGATAGTTTAGGACATAAAGCCGGTGATTTTTTATTAATTGCAACAAGTAGATTAATCAAGAAATGTTTTCGGGGTTCTGATGTAGTAGCCCGAATTGGTGGTGATGAATTTGCTGTTTTGTTACCCAATACGCCTGACCTAATGGTTGAGGAGGCCAGTAATAGAATCCGCCAAGCAGTAATTGAGTATAATTCTACCAATCCTGTTACCCCTTTAAGCCTTTCAGTCGGTTGGGCGACTAGGAACGATAGCACAAAAACCATGACTAAAGTATTTGTGGAAGCAGATAATGAAATGTACCGCGAGAAGAAAAAAAATAGAGAAAAAATTCAGGATTTTCTTTTATCATTACCGCAAAATAACAAAAATGATGATAAAAAATAAATTAAAAAATAAATAAATGAGGTTTATTATATAAGCTTAGTTTAAAGGTTAAAAGAGAAGGCCAGCTCTGTCCTCTATCCTTCTCTTTCTCAATAATTGTTTTAATAGTATTAAAAATTAGAATTAATTAAATTAGTCAATTATTGGGTAAGATCCTTCATCATCATGCACCTCAGTCCCTGTAAGCGGTGGAACGAAAACGCACATCATGTGCATATCAGTAACAGCTCGTAGAAAATGCTTTTCATGCCCGTTCAGAGCATACAGGGTGCCTGTTTTGATTTGATAGATATCGCCACTATCAATTACCTCAATCTCTCCCTCTCCCTGGATGCAGTAAACAGCCTCCAAGTGGTTTTTGTACCAGATATACGTTTCTGTTCCGGCTTTAATGATAGTGTGATTAAATGAAAATCCCATGCCGTCTTTTTTCAATAGCAATCGGTAACTTCTCCAGGTTTTCGTATCAACATCATGCTCCGTGCCAATTATACTATCGAGGTATTTAACAATCAATGCAATAGACTCCTTCCTATTCTTTAATGATAATCATAAAAAGCTTGTAATTCAAACATTAAGAAGAATATTAAGCAATCTCAACATGAACTTGCGAGCAAGTCTTTCTTTCTTGATTCCATTCTTTTCGAACTGATTTTGATAAACGATTGTACTCTAATATCATCTAGACTATCTTCCAAAATTGATAAACCTTCTATGAGGCCAATCTCATCTATAATAAGCGGCGGCATTAGCTTAATTACCTCATCATTTGCTCCAGACGTTTCCATTATTAGGC
>JAAZDI010000078.1 GCA_012512295.1 Syntrophomonadaceae bacterium | reverse complement strand
GATTAAAAGGTCAATGATAACCACCTCATTAGTAAAATATCTTTCTCAATAAGTTTCTCCATTCAGCCTATCTTATCAAAATTTTCTTAAAAATTTAATTAGTCGATGTATTAAAATCCCTTTACCAGGGTAATAATACTAATGGGATTACCCTCCCTATAACTCTCTGAGAAAACCCTCGGGAATGGCTCCCCTGGGGGTTTTCTTCTGTCCATTTTGCTCTGGAACCGGATTTTCTTCTTGTAAATCAAGTAAATGGTGCTATAATGTTTTAGTATATTATTTAGAAATCAAACAGGGAGGGTAGTTCCATGGCTTACAAAATCAACGATGACTGCATTTCCTGCGGTCTGTGCGCAGATGAATGTCCGGCAGAAGCAATCAGCGAAGGGGACGATAAATATATTATCGATCCTGAAAAATGTACTGATTGTGGATCTTGCGCTGATGTTTGTCCGGTTGGTGCCCCAGAAGCCCAAGAATAATCATGAGCGCAATAGTTAAACCCTCCAACCTGGAGGGTTTTGCTGTTATGTTGTTGTCGATTTTTTAACATGGCGAAATGATGGCGGATGATTTATCGACAGTAGGCACACAAATAAGACGTAATATGAGTTCCCGGGCCTTCCTCTAGCGCTGGAATATTTCGGCGGCAGGAAAGGCACACCCTCTGAACTGGTCCTGGCGGTATTGGCGAGATCAATGGTTGATCGATCACTATCGACTGAATATTTCGGTGCATACTGGACTTCGCCTCGCTGTTATTCATGATCAGATAGGCTCCAGTTATAGTGTGATCATTGCTCGCCTGTTCCATACTGTATTTGAACGGTCATCGATGGCGATTTACAGCATAATGTTGCCGTTCCCGGCTTAGCTTAGCTTAGCCTGCTGACCGAGCAAAACACAGGCGAGCCATTAACTGCACCGGTTTACGAATGGCCTACCGCACTAGATATTGTTAAATATTTCCACATAATGATTGCATCTTCACCCGTATCTGAATAATATCCCCACCGGATTCCCGCCGGAATAAAACCGAGTTTATTATACAAACGCAACGCTGCTCGGTTTGACGGCCGCACTTCCAGAGTTACTCCCATAGCCTGATACTGTCTCGCCAGACTGATCAGTTCAGTTAGCAGCTTTTCTCCGGTTCCCAGACGTCGGTAATCCGGATGAACCGCAATATTAGTGATGTGCCCTTCATCAACGATTAGCCACATCCCGGCATAACCAATTAATTTACCTTGCCAGCGAACTATCCGGTAAATAGAAGTCTCATTTTCTAATTCAGCTAAATAAGATTCCCTGGACCAAGGAGTGGGAAAAGAAACCTTTTCAATTTCCATGACTTCATCAAGATCTTCTTCCACCATTGGCCTAATTTCTAATTGCACCCTCCGCACCTTCCCTTCAATTTAAGTTCAGCTTCAGATGCTCTAACGTAAATGGGACGAACTAGTCGATAATCGTCTGCTTGGCCATGTTGCAAGGCATTCAAGCCTAATAAGGCAACCTGAGCTGCTCTTAGCCAGTTCTGCCCAGGCAAAGCCCGATTGGCTTGTTTCCCCAAGCCTTGCTGGATTTCTTCCCAATAAATCGGTACCGCATCGCCTAAAAAAGTAATCGGCTGATCGGCCGGCTTGGCGGTTGGCCACCACTGGTTAATCCTTTGGCCAATAGATTCATCGGTCCTTGGATAAACCTCTAAACTAGACTCGAGCAATGGCCAGGTTCCTGTCTTCAGCCAGTCGATCAAGCTAGCCGGAGTAACGGCCAAATAGTTCGATAGTCGAATTACGCGATCAACTGCGGGTGAGATATATAAAGCAGTATAAACCTCCCCTTTGCGCGCATTGAGAATTGGACAAATAACCCCTGATCCAGCCAGGTTTAAAGCTAAGGCATCTAGGGTTGGAATGCCAATGAAAGCTTTGCCAGTAGCTTGGGCCAGACCTTTGGCTGTGGCCATCCCGATCCGCAATCCAGTAAAAGAGCCTGGTCCGTTCGTCACGGCTATCCCGTCAATATCCGCCAGGGAAAGCTCAGCTTCTCTCATCCACCAGTCAATCAAAGGAAGCAGGCGCTCCGAATGAGTTCGTCGGGTCTGCAAAAATCCCTCCACCACAACCCGTTGTTCATCGACTATGGCCATACCGGCCACCAGAGTAGCACTATCTATGCCCAATACTCGCACCAAATCATCCTTTCTGATTGACCAGTATTCGTTGGAGCAGCTTATTTCCCATTTCACCGATTCCTTCCAATCGGATCCGCCGGGTTTCTTGCGTTTCCGGCAATACTTTTTCCAAAGATATCTTTAAGTAATTAGCCGGCAATTGATTCTCCAGCTTTTCAGCCCATTCCACGACTGAAGCCCCATCTCCATAAAGAAATTCCTCCCACCCTAACTGCTCCAATTCCCGAGAATCTTCCAGCCGATAGAGATCCAAGTGGTAAAGATTTATCCGACCTGAATACTGATTGATTAAAGTAAAAGTCGGACTGTCAATCAGTTCCTTTACTCCTAAACCTCGGCCAATTCCCTGGGTGAGAACTGTCTTACCGGTCCCTAGATCGCCATATAGACAGATAATATCGCCCGGTTCCAAAACTTCGCCAATCGCCTGTCCCAAGCTAAAGGTCTCGGCCGACCGATTTGTCTTGATTTCATAAGTCAATTAAAACACCATCTCTCATCCAACATTAAATTCTGGTAAATGTAATCATAACAATTATTTGCCGCCGCCGGCAAAAATCCCTTTTCAATCAAGAACTGTGGTTGCCTGGATAAAGCTTATCCAATACTTTGCTTCCTGTATACACTGATACAATAATTCGCTGCATAATCTCCTTGTCCTTCCCCAATTCAGCAAATTAGTTAAGATTATTGATATTAGATAAGTCAAAGAACCCTGTCTTTTTAATGTTGACAGGTTAGCAAGACAATGTTAATATGGTTTAGGTACTTTCCTATATTTTTATAAATGTCAATTATTAATAATCTCATAAAAGGAACGATGCAACCATGAAACATCTCGAGCCATATATTAATCGACTAAAAAACTTTGGTTACAAGGTGACCCATCAAAGATTAGTTGTCTTGGACTATCTTCAGCACTCTAAAGAACATCCCAGTGCCGAAACAATTTACAATGATCTAAAAGAAAGATACCCAACCATCAGTTTAGCCACCATCTACAACACTTTGGAAATGCTAACCCGGGTAGGTCTGGTGTTAGATTTGGGGGCTCCGGAAGAACGCCGACGGTTTGACGGCAATACTAGTGATCACTCTCATTTTTTCTGCACTAATTGCGGAAAAATCGAAGATATAGTTGTGCCTGGAGTGGAAAAAGTAATGAACAAAGTTAAACAAGACACCTCTCGTCATATCGATCGGTGTCGTCTAGACTTCTTTGGTCGATGTGCTGTCTGTGAGTCCGAGAATAATAATCATTCTGACAAACAACGCCCAGATTAAGTCTGGGCTCACTTATTTGGCCGGTTTATTTTATACAGCAATAAGCTAAAGGAGAATATATCGTTACGCTTGTCCAATTGTCAGGTTTATATTTGGGTTAGTTAAGCCATCTACTAGAACTTACATCCGTATTTTGCAGATTGCACAATGGAATGTGCAGCAACTGCTCAGGGTCGATCATCGCCAGGATTACCATCGTTTCATCACTATCCGCTTTTTGATAAAAACCAAGCACACAGAATAAAACTACCTGCTCCTCTAACTGAAGCGCAACAATATCTCCTCTTTCCATGCAGCTCCCTCCCTTGGATGCTTTAGCATATGCATTCTGTTATGTTCAGGTTACTGCCAGACCAAGTTGCCATTAACCAATACCATCTCGACCCGGGAACGAACATCCAGGATTGAACCAGAAAGAATAAGGAGATCCGCGTCTTTACCGGGGACTATACTGCCTACTCTTTCCGATACGCCCAAAATCTCAGCCGGGTTAATGGTCACTGCTTTCAGAGCATCTGTCTCAGACATCCCCTCTTTAACGGCTAAGGCAGCACACAAGGAAAGGTATTCAATCGGGATAACCGGGTGGTCCGTCATCAAGGCGACTTTGATCCCGGCT
>JAAZDI010000077.1 GCA_012512295.1 Syntrophomonadaceae bacterium | reverse complement strand
GTGAAGCGGACCAAACAACACATTCTGAATTTTACTCGGCTATATGACGAAATAAAGGCTGGCCAGATTGATGAGGGATGGCTGCAATATCTAGAATGGAAGCATAATCTTTTCCCGAACATCAATTATCGGGTCTACCGCTCGGATTACCGCGGATCCAATGCTTCCCTGCCGTTGGCCGTCGGTTTATAGGGTTTATAGTATACAATAAAGGCCGATAAGGCCTTTTTTGTTGTGGCATCGGCAATAAGCGAAGGAGCATCACTTCGTTCAGTGAATCTTGGGATTAACCATAATTGCCAAACTGAGTAAAAATCTCCAACAACAATTTCGGTATACTCATGTATATTATTTATCTGCCGGGACAAAATAAGAGCGTAAGGGTTCATAGTAGCCGAGCTAAGATTGTAACAGGTTCAAAAATGGATCTGTTACAGTCGAGCAAAGGTTAGTACAGGTTCTGAAATTACCGAGAAACTTCTTCTTCAGATATGAAAAAGAAGCTTCGAAGACGAGAAAGTTCTCAGTGAAAGTTCTCAGGGGATCTGTACTAGCCGGAGCGAAGGTTACCGTAGGTCAGTCATTAGACTTCTGAAAAAACAGACTGTGGATCTACGGTAGCTGAGCCAAGATCATTATGGGTGCCGGAATGTCTTCTGCTGAATCCTTGAGTTAATTGGATCAAAGAAGACAGGGCTCATAATTTCCTAGGATTATGGGCTCGGTAGGTATCCATAATGGTCGGGCAAAGATCATTATAGGTTGCGTAGGGCTCCTTCGGTAACCGTAAGGTTACCTGGGGTCCGAGGGGATCTATAATGGTCGGCGCGAAGGTTACTATGGGCTCTTTTATTTTATGTTTAGTATAAGATTAATCTTTATGGCTGCCAATTTCCCTAACGCGTTCCGAATACCAGTCCGTTAAGGATTCCGCAATTTCTTGGGAAAATCCTTCGCTGTAGATCCGACAAACTGGTGCTTCCGCATCCGGTAAGACTAAAACCCAACCATTCGGATAGTGAATTTTTACCCCTTCAATTAATTCGAGCGACTCCGGATGGTCCTGCTGTTCTTCTATCAAAGTGCGAATTACCCGACCTTTGGCTTCCCAGGGGCAGCTAATTACTTGTTTGCTCAAATGAAATTCCGGGATTTTATTTACCAGTTGCGAAAGGCTGACTTGATGGGCCGCTAAATGATGCAGGACACAGACTAATGCCGCCAGACCGTCCGAATGAAGGAGAAACTGTAAATCTGACCCTTGTTTTGAACGGATTTCATCACTTAACAACTGATCCATAAATGATGGTAAAGCGGTTTTCGTCCGCACAACTTTTCCATGATAAAACTGAGCCATTTTCTCAATCGCCACAGTAGCATTTATTGGCACCGCAATTGTTCCGCCACCTTGAGAATTAAGCACTAACAAAGAAGTTAAAGCTGTAAACCAGTCTTCATCAATTAATTGACCAGTATCACTAACTAGAGTCAGCTTTTCCATATTATACTCATAAATAACTCCCAGATCTGCTTTTTGAGAAATAATCATCTCTTTTAATTGTTCTATCTTATCACAACCAACAGCCTTGGTGTCTACTAACTGCACTTCACACTTAAGTCTAGCCAGGATAATTTGAATCAGTTTATCCAGGTATTGATTAGGGCACATGATAACTATTTTAAAATGACGGCTGCGTATTTTTGGCAAATCAACAGTTTGCAGTATTGCGGCTAAATATTTTTTTATC
>JAAZDI010000076.1 GCA_012512295.1 Syntrophomonadaceae bacterium | reverse complement strand
TGACGACCGGTCGGTTAACTCACCGGCTCTGAAAGTTATTAATTTATCTGAAAAAAATATTAAAATTCTGGACAAGAAAATGTATAATAATGCGATAGGTAGTTTTAGACATTAAGGAAGTGAACTGGGTGATCAAAGTTGGGATTGTGGGCGACGGCTACACAGCGGAGGAACTTGTTCGCTTGTTGGCCCGTCATCCAGAAGCGGAAGTAATAGCGATTACCTCCCTATTAAATATAGGCCGGGGTTTTGATGAAGTATTTCCCAATCTTAAGCATTACACAAAAGTAACGTGTGAAAGCATGGATCTGCCATCATTTGTTGACCGCTGTGACGCAGTTTTTGTTGCCTTGCCTCACGGTCAGGCAGTACCAGTAGTTAAAGAGGTGGTCGCTCAGGGCAAAAAAGTTATTGACCTGGGTGCGGATTTCCGGTTTAAGCAGGTGGACGTCTACGAGAGTTGGTACAATGTCAAGCATGAAGCCCCTGATTTATTAAAAGAGGCTGTCTACGGGATTCCGGAACTGTATGGTGATCAGGTCCGCAAGGCGCGAATTGTCGCAAATCCCGGCTGCTTTCCAACTAGTGCCATTCTAGGATTGGCTCCGGCCTTAAAGGCCGGCCTTTTAGATACTCGGACCTTGATTGTTGATGCGAAGACCGGCGTTTCTGGCGCGGGGAGAACCCCTGGCCCAAATAATTTGTTTTGTGAAGCGAACGAAAACGTTAAAGCCTATAATGTGTGTACCCACCGGCATTCACCGGAAATTGAACAGGTTTTGTCCTGGTTAGCCGGCCAGGAAGCGATAATTTCTTTCACCCCTCATTTGATTCCGATGTCGCGGGGAATTTTAAGCACCATCTATGGGTCCTTGCTCCGGCCGATTACCCGGGACGAAATTCAGGCAATCTACGAAGAGTTTTACCGGGATTGCTTCTTTGTGCGGGTGCAGCCGGTCGGCCAGTTGCCGCTGACCCGGGCGGTTTATACTTCTAACCACTGTGATATTGGCCTGGTAATTGACGAAAGGACCAACCGCCTGGTGGTGTTATCCGCCATTGATAACCTGGTCAAAGGAGCTTCTGGCCAAGCCATTCAAAACCTGAACCTGATGTTTGGCCTGCCGGAGACTTGCGGTCTGGAAGCAGCGGGTTTGTTGCCGTGAGGTGTAAGGCGTGAGGTGTATTGACCGCCTGTGATTATTGGTCACACCATGGATATAATAACATGAACTTATTGAAATTTAGAAAATCGGACGCGCTGTGTTTTAACGGAGTCCAGTGATTGGCGGTTTACATCAGAGAACAGACAGTGAGGATAAGCAGACCTCACCTGTCTGAGCCGGCGGGCCGAGTTTGAGGCCTGCCCGAAGTCGATGAGGTTAGTTCCCAGTCTAGCCAGCTGACTTAGTAAAATACTAGTGATTAGTGAAAGGTAAACGGTGATTAACTGATGAGTATCAATCACGAGATAAAAGGCCTGGAAATTGTTCCCGGTGGAATTACTGCTCCCCGAGGCTTTCAGGCTGCAGCGGCAGCGGCGGAAATCCGCTATCCGGATCGGCCGGACCTAGCCTTGATCTACTCAGAAGTACCGGCTGTAGCTGCCGCGGTTTATACCCGGAATAAGGTGCAGGCTGCCCCATTGATCGTTAGCCGGGAGCACCTGGCTAATGGCCAGGCTCAGGCAGTGGTCATCAATGCCGGTATTGCTAATGCCGCCGCCGGTCAGCAAGGGCTGGCGGATGCCCGGCAAATGGCTTATCTGACAGCGGAGGCCCTACAGATCGCCCCAGAGGATGTGGTCGTCGCTTCAACCGGTGTAATCGGCCAATTCTTGCCCATGGAGCGGGTGGAAAAAGGGATCCAGCAGGCAGCAGCTCAATTGAGCCCGAATGGCGGGGCTGAGGCTGCTCAAGCGATTATGACCACGGATACCCGGCGTAAGGAGATCGCGGTTAAACTGAATATTGGCGGCTGCCCGGTAACAATTGGCGGAATGGCCAAGGGTTCCGGGATGATTCATCCGGATATGGCGACTATGTTAGGCTTTATTACGACTGACGCCGCGATTGAGCCGGCGGTTTTACGGCAAGCCCTTAAGGCTTCAATCAATCGGTCGTTTAACCTGGTGACAGTGGATGGGGATACCAGTACCAATGACATGGTTTTAGTGCTCGCCAATGGCCGGGCGGACAATCCACGCATAGACGGTGCCGGGCCGGACCTGGCCGCTTTCCAGGCCGGCCTTGATTATATAACCGGATATCTGGCCAAAGAGATTGCCCGGGATGGTGAAGGGGCTACTAGATTAATAGAAGTGAGAGTCAAAAACGCCCCATCCCTAGATGACGGGCAAAAGGCAGCCCGGGCGATTGCCGGTTCCAGTTTGGTTAAGGCCGCAGTCTTTGGTCGGGACGCCAACTGGGGCAGAATCCTGGCGGCCTTGGGTTATTCGGGGGCTGATTTTGATCCCCAGCAGGTTGATATTTACTTGGGCGAGGTCATGGTCGCCAGTGATGGAGCTGGGCC
>JAAZDI010000075.1 GCA_012512295.1 Syntrophomonadaceae bacterium | reverse complement strand
CCGGATTAATTAAAATAAAATCTACTCGTCCCAAGGCCCGGTGGACGGCATCAATTAGATCTCCTTCATGATTTGACTGTAGGATCTCAATTTCCAGGCCGGCCCTTTTGGCCGCCTCTTCAAGGGACCGGTTAATCTCTTGAAGTGAGGTTGTTCCGTAAACACTTGGCTCACGAAGACCAAGCAGATTTAAATTAGGTCCATGCAAAACCAGAATCTTAGGCACAAGCAACCCCCCTTCATCAGAGAAAGAGTATTACTTTAATTGCGCAGTGTTTTAACGAAGGGCAGCGATTGGGCGATTTATCAAAATAGATCACTACTTTCTGGCCAAAAAACTAAGCCCCACTACCCGTCATCCGACCAATTCTAATGGTGGGTGACCCTTTGCCGCCAAAAAAGGTCAGGTTATCCGCTACTCCTTCAACTGCCTGAAGCAATTCAGCCAAGTTGCCAGCGATTGCCACTCCCCGAACTGGCGTGGTTAATTCGCCGTTCTTAATCCAAAGTCCAGCCGCTCCAACCGAGAAATCACCAGAGATGGGATTTGCTGTATGCATTCCCATAACTTCAGTGATGTAAAGACCTTCACTGATATCGCTGATTAATTTTTCCGGCGAAATAGATCCAGGCTGAATAAAAAAATTAGTGGTGCCAACTTCGGGAGTAGTTTTAAATGAACCCCGCACCCCGTTGCCGGTAGAGACCACTCCATCTCGGGCGGCTGTATAGGTGTTATATAAAAATGTTTGCAAATTCCCTCGATCGATCAGTACCGTCCGACTCGACGGGAACCCTTCGCCATCAAAAGGGGATGAAGCAATACCGTTGGCCAAGGTACCATCGTCAATGATGGTAATTGCTTCTGAACCAACTGACTGTCCCAGCCGGGACGCAAAAAGAGATTTGCCTTTTTGCACCGCCTCCGCTGTCAATGCTGGCGCCAGTACCCCCAAAAAGCTGGTCGCGACATACGGATCCAGGACCACCGGTACGCGACAGGTCCCTATTTTCCTGGCCCCTAGCATGCGAACCGCTTTTTCAGCTGCCTCACGACCAACCTTATTTGGCTCTAACTCATCATACCGCAAACGATACTGGACAGCAAATCCGGTTTGGTTATCATCTTGCTCTTGACCCACCACGACTAGATACAATCCACAATAGGCTCCACAATAGGAAGCGTTTAACCCCAACGAGTTAGCTATAGTTATCTGATATTCGCTGTCCTCATAACCAGCAGATTCCGTAATCTTAATTCGTGGATCATACTCGCGGCCGACCCGTTCTACTTCTTTGGCTAGTTCTATTTTTGATTCGACCTCAGCTTGACGGATTCTTGGGTCATACAAGTCTAATTCCGGGTAACTGGCAACTGGTGAGGGGAGGCAGTTTCCCTCGTCAACTGTCGTTTGCCGACTATTAGCTAAGGCCGCCTGGATGACTTCTTCCACAGCTTCCGGGCTTAAATCTGCAGAATAAGCAAAGCCCATCCGGCCATCCCTAAACACTCGCAGACCTAAACCTCGTTCCTCGGCCAGCTTCAGATTCTCAACCGTTTGTTCACGAACCTCAATTGTTAACACCTTGGAATTAATAAAAAACACCTCTGACATGGCCGCACCTAATTGTTGAGCTCTGTGCACCACTTCAACAGCCCTCTGGGAAAGCTGACTTTGCATTGAACCTTACTCCTTCCTGTGCCCTTTACCATCACTCAAGAGTTGACCTTCATACCACCAGGCAATACAAACAGAGAATGAAAACGACAAAGATATCTACCAGTCCCAACTCGATCGATTTCCTTCTTTGAGCGCCAAACGACGAATCTCACCGTTAGGCGATATCGGCACCTCCACCCCACCAACGATCAGTTCGCGAATCGCCAGGGTTGGTTGCGCGTCAGAAACCGGGACCCCCTGACCATCTTTACCGCAAGTACCGATCCCAAAACCGAGATCTTTGCCGACTCGCTCAACAATGCGTAACGTCTCCGGACCATTGCCAGTAAGGGTGGCGCCACGTACCGGGGGGCCGATCTCCCCATCCTGAATCAGGTAACCCTCGGAAACATCAAAAACAAAATCACCATTAACCGTATTCACCTGGCCCCCGCCCATCTTCTTGACCAACAGTCCCCGTCGCGTGTCACGAATTATCTTCTCCGGATCCTCTTGGCCAGCCTTGATATATGTATTCGTCATGCGGGGAATTGGTCGGTAATGAAAGGATTCGCGCCGACCATTGCCCGTTGAAGGCCGCCCTTCTTTACGAGCGGTCAGTCTATCATACATATAGTCTTGGAGAATGCCGTTTTTTATCAAAACCTTCCGCTGTCCCGGAACCCCTTCATCATCAAACCGATAGGATCCGTACTTACCGGGCAAAGTCGCATCATCAATTACGGAAATTAATTCTGAAGCTACCGGCTGTCCAACCTTACCCGCGTAAACAGACAACTGCTTCTGGATATGATCCGCTTCCAGGCCATGACCGCAGGCCTCGTGCACCATCGTGCCGCCAGCTTCGCCGGACATCACGACCGGCATCCGACCGGCCGGAGCCGGCCTGGCCCCTAACATCAAGATTGCCCGACGGGCAGCCTCCAGAGCGACTGCTTCCGGCGACATGCCTTTCTCCTTAAACAACTCATAACCAACGTGGCCCCCGACAGCCTCATAGCCGGTTTGAATCAAGGATCCCTCCGCCGCAACCGCATTGACCACAAAACGGGTCCGAATCCGTTCGTCCTCGATGTAGCTTCCTTCGGAATTAGCCACAACCACGTTTTGCACCACGTCGCCATAAGATACCGCCACTTGCTTGATCCGAGGATCGACGGCCCGGGCGGTCCGATTGGCCCGTTCTACTTCCTCAACTTTACGGTCGATGGCCACTGAATCGGGCCTTTCCTCAATTATTAGTTCAACTGGCGACGTGACAGTCCTTAAATCAATAGTTAAATGCCGGTTCTCACCTTGCACCGCATGACTAGCGATCCGGGCCGCCTCATTCAGGCCGGTCATGGACAGATCATTGGTATAGGCATAAGCAGTGTTGTCCCCTTGAATGACTCTGATGCCGGCTCCGACATCCAAACCGGTATTCACTCGCTCAATCCGGTTATCTTCACAGAAAACTATACTTGTCCGGCGCCGCTCCAAAAAGATATCGGCAAAGTCTCCGCCGTTGCTCAAAGCGATTGATAGTATTTCTTTTAATCCATCTTTTCCGATCAATACTTTTCACCTCGAACCATATTTCCAGGCCCTTCCTTCATACCTGTTGCTTACCATAATATCGCTTCCTGAAATTATTGTCCACTAGTTGTCGAAACGCTATGCATTCGATTAATAAACCTCGGCCTTTTCTATTGAATAATAGTACTTCTATCGCATGTCATATTATTACCAAAAAACAGTATTATTACGTAATAATGGCCAACCCGGCGGCTGACCATTGCTTGCTTAGTTCTTTAGTTCTATAGGAGACCCTCATGCTGCTTGACAGCGCTATCGGAACAGAAAATTTAATTTCCGATTAACCTTCATCGCTAATTCTTGTCATAAACCGTTCAAGCTTTTACCGAAGTCAAACAATTCTCCCTGCTTAACACCTTATTCATATTTCGAACAGCACACATTTTGCCGCACATCGTACATGTATCCTGGTGTTCGGGAAGTGATTCCGCCCGATACCGCCTGGCTTTTTCCGGATCAATCGCCAATTGGAACATCCGCTCCCAGTCCAGATTTTTACGGGCCTCACTCATGGCGTCATCCCATTGCCGGGCTCCTGGTAACCCTTTGGCGATATCCGCGGCATGAGCCGCAATGCGGGAGGCAATGATCCCCTCTTTCATGTCTTCCAGGTTAGGCAGCCGCAAGTGCTCCGCTGGCGTAACATAACATAGAAAATCAGCCCCGTGGGCCGCGGCCAGAGCCCCGCCAATTGCACTAGTAATATGATCATACCCGGGGGCCACATCCGTCACCAGCGGACCGAGAACATAAAAAGGAGCCCCATGGCACAGCTTCTTTTCCAATAGCATATTGGGAATGATTTCGTTTAACGGCATGTGCCCTGGTCCCTCAATCATGACCTGAACGTTTCGTGCCCATGCCCGTTGGGTCAGTTCGCCGAGAATAATCAGCTCTTGAATTTGCGCGGCATCCGTCGCATCCTTGATACTGCCCGGGCGGCAGGCATCCCCCAGGCTGATAGTTACATCATAACAGGCACAAATCTCCAACAGGCGGTCATAGTGTTCATAAAATGGGTTTTCCTGTCCATTAAGTTCCATCCAGGCAAATAGCAGCGCCCCACCCCGGGATACGATATTGGTTAACCGGGGATTTTTCTTGAACCGGGCGGCTGTTTCCCGATTGATTCCAGCATGAATGGTCATAAAGTCGACCCCGTCCTGGGCATGCTTTTCCACCACCCTCAAGAACTCTTCAGCGGTAATGTCCGCTAACTCTTTATCATAGAACCCAACCGCATCATAAACCGGCACGGTACCGATCATGACTGGCGACATGGCCACCAGCTTTCGTCTGAATTCTTCGGTCTTCCCGTAACAACTCAGATCCATGATGGCATCAGCCTTTAAATCAATGGCCTTGCGTGCCTTTTCTAGTTCAAGTTCGATATTACAGCAGTCCTGCGAAACACCAAGATTAACATTAATTTTGGTTTTCAACCCTTCACCGATGCCTTCTGGATCTAATGAACGGTGGTTTTTATTGGCCGGGATAACGACTCGGCCATCTGCCATTAATTGACGAAGCCGCTCGACCGCCATGTTCTCTTTATTAGCTACCTTCTCCATTTCCCCAGTGATAATCCCCTTGCGCGCAGCATCCATCTGCGTCGTATAATCCATCATACGTCTCCCTTCAATCCTGTTAGTTTCTAAACATGACAAGCATAACTGGATTAAATTTAACATCATGTGCCAAAAAGTCTCTCGCGTCTAGGTGCTTGGCTCACGAAGTGAAAGTGAAGGCGGGAGATGAATAAACATCATTCTGTTAGAGTCGATTGCTGCGGTTAAGGCAGGCCCTCAGGTTACGAATCTTCGCTTCAATGTCTGCGGCCCCCACAATTTCCGTGACTAAAGCAATGCATTTGGCTCCCCGTCGGGCAACTTCAGCGATGTTATGTTCTTTAATACCGCCAATCGCGACAAAAGGAAGAGGGATATGCTTGACTACATAGTCCAGATATTCCAAACCGACTGGAGCACAAACATCCTTTTTGGTCTGCGTGCTAAAGATCGGCCCCACCCCGATGTAATCAACGCCCATTTCCAGGGCGGATTGAGCCTGAGCCGGCGAATGGGTAGATAACCCAATCAGCATATCCTTACCGACTAATTCTCTCACCCGGTTAACTGGGAGGTCATCCTGGCCCAGATGGATCCCATCAGCGCCAACCAGAAGAGCTAAGTCTACATGATCATTGACGATAAAAGTAACCCCGGCCTGCCGGGTTATCTCCCGCAATTTCAAACACTCTTGATACTTTTCCCGCATCTTTTTATCTTTCTCTCGATACTGAATAACTTTAAGTCCGGCTTTGATCATTTGGGAAACTACTTCGACATTATTTCGGCCTAGCGAATACTCTTCCGCCGTAATGCCATACAGATCAGCCGCCAAAAAATTAGCCATGGCGGTTTTTTTCATCATTCTGTCCACCTTCCGCAAGACAATTTAACACATAAGCAAGGATCACATCCGCTTCCTTGGCCGCGGCAATACTCACTCGCGGAGCCATGGCCGGATCAGCCGGCCCGACTTCGCGAATCAGATCCCCCACTAAGTAAAAGTTTTCTTTGAGCCGGTTGATGACAATATCATCACTCTTACCCCAACCAGCCAGGCCCGAAGCACAGACCAGCAGCTTGCCTGAATTCAGATATGTTTCAACCATTAGTTTTTTGCTCTCGACCTGGTCGAGGGCTTCAACGACAATCTGACAATCCGCAAACAGACTAGCTGCATTTTCCTGGGTTATTTTTTGATCTAATAACTCAAGCTCCAGGTCCGGGTTGATGCGCAGCAGATTCTGCCGCAAGGCTTCAACCTTCTTGGCTCCCACCTGATCCGCAAAGTAGAATTGGCGGTTAAGATTGGTCCAGTCAACCACGTCGAAATCAACAATCTTTAGTTTTTTAAACCCGCTTCTAACCAGAAATTGGGCACAATTTGAGCCCAGACCACCAGCCCCGGCAATCCCAACCCGAATGCTTTGGATGATCGTCAACCGGTCCCGGCCAAGACAAGCAACAAGAGCCCTTTCAAAGTCATTCATTAAGTTTCCTCCAGACAGCAAGGGATAGATTAATGGATATATATATAACTAAAATCAGGTCAGGGGCGCTGAACGAGTTCCCTATTTTCCCTATTACGGTTAAAACTGGTGCCAATCTTTGAAAACTGGTTGATATCCCTGGGCGTAAATCATTTTCTTCATCTCTTCTACCCCACGTGGATCTGATATGTCAAACTGCCCAATTTCCTCATTGCCGCCAGTCCGGCCCCCGACCGCCGTGCATGACCCAGCCGACATTTTGGTTACACCCAACTGAAGCAAATTATCCCTAAACTCAGCCCGTTCCCGGGTGGAAATAGTGATCCCGGCGCGGGGAATAAATAATCTAAAGGCCAGCAAGTATTGCACCAAGTTTTTATCACTAACTATACAGCGAGGATGGTAACCACCCAGGTGCGGCCGCAGACGAGGTAAGGAAATGGCGACATCTACTCCCGGGTAGTTCTTCTGCAGGTAATGAGCGTGTAATCCGGTCAGAAAGGCCTCGGACCGCCAGTTGTCCAGACCCAATAAAGCTCCCAGGTTAGCGGACCTAATGCCAGCCCGACAGGCTCGCTCCGGCGCCTCTAAACGGTAAAGGTAGTTTCTCTTGGGACCCGTGGGATGCAATTCCAAATACAAATCTTCATTGTATGTTTCCTGATAGATGGTTATAGCATCCACGCCAGTCTGAATCAATTCTGCATACTCATGTTCTTCTAAGGGGTAGACCTCAATGCAGATCGAAGCAAAATACTTTTTTAGCACTTCGACACAATCTTTAATATAAGAAACCGGAGACATTTTTCGAGATTCACCGGTCAAGATGATCACATGCTTTAGGCCGGTGGCGGCAATCAGCGCGGCTTCCTTTTCTACCTCGGACAGACTCAACTTTTTGCGTTCCAGTTTATTGCTCGCCCGAAAACCGCAGTAAACACAAGAGTTAACACAGTAGTTAGCCAAGTAAATTGGGGTATATAGCAGAATAACCCGACCAAAGTGTTGGATCGTCAGCCGGTGCGCTTTTTGGGCCATGGGTTCCAAATAATGCTCAGCTGTTTCGGAAAGCAAAGCCAGATAATCAAATTCATTGATCCGTTCTTTACCCAAAATCCTTTCGATATCAGTCTCGTTAATACTAGCAAAAAAACCCGCATAATCAAAATCTTTATATTGCCGACATTCTTGATAGAAACTCATCTATATCGCCTTCTATCTTAAAGTTAGGTATTCAAGTATTAACTGGATACATCACCTTTCACAATAATTATCTTGTTTTGAAAATATTCAACTTGGACAAAATGCCTTGGGTCAGCTTTTTGAAACCCCCGCAAATATAAGCTCCGTTTAAGCACTAAATCTAGATGTATAGTTGGTTAGCCTAGTTATTAATAATCTAATCTCGCAAAAACCCCGTCAGCGGAGAAGATGCCTCCGCAAATAACCGGATTGCTCCGGGTCCAGCCAAAAATGCCATCCTTCCAGCCATTACGGCTAGGCTAAAAGCTTGGGCCATCGCCACTGGATCCTTGGCCGTAGCGATGGCTGTATTGACTAAAACAGCCGCTGCTCCCATTTCCATTGCCTCAGCTGCCTCGGAAGGTCGGCCAAGCCCGGCATCGACAATGACCGGGAGAGAAATCTCCTCAATCAAGATTCTAATCAACTCCTTAGTTCTGAGACCTCGATTACTGCCAATCGGGGCACCTAGGGGCATTACGGCGGCAGCCCCGGCGGCTTGTAATTGCCTGGCCACCATTAAATCCGGGCTGATGTATGGTAAAACCACAAATCCTTCCCCAGCCAGAATTTCAGTGGCCTTAACCGTCTCATAATTGTCCGGCAGTAAATACTTGTTATCCGTAATTACTTCGATCTTAACCCAATTCCCGCAACCGGCGGCTCTGGCCAGCCGGGCAATTCGGACTGCTTCCTCCGCGGTTTTGGCCCCCGAAGTATTGGGCATTAGGATGCAGTTCTTGGGGATATAACTAACGATGTTTTCGTCCACACTCTCAAAGTCAACTCTTCTTAAGGCAACAGTTACGACCTGACTCCCTGAGGCCCTTATCACCTCGGGAATGAGTTGGTTAGAGGCCAGCTTCCCGGTCCCTAAAAAAAGCCGGTTATTTACTTCTTGTCCACCGATGAATAATGCATCCGACAAATATTTAACCCCCTCCGACAAATCTTAGTATTTCAACCCGATCACTTTCCTTAAGTTTAATCTGCGGCCATACCTCCTCCTTAACTAGTTCATAATTATACTCAACAATAATTGATTTTGGATTTAACCCGCGCTGTGCAATAAGCTCCGCCAACGTCATTTCCCTAGACAATGTTTCCTCTTTCCCGTTAATCAAAAGCTTCAAAACCAGATCCACCCCCAAGTTATATTTACCCTCCAGTCATCATCCACAGCTAACCACAAAGCCTGATGATCCAATAAAAAAGCCTACCTCAAGGGTAAGCTCAAATAGTGTGTCCAGTCCATTCTATAGTTTCGCTTCCCTACGATGGAATTACCCATATCAGGTTCAAAGGGT
>JAAZDI010000074.1 GCA_012512295.1 Syntrophomonadaceae bacterium | reverse complement strand
TTCCGGAAGCGGAGCGACTGCTGGAAGCAGCCAGGGCTGCTCTAGAAAATGCCTATTCCCCTTATTCTAGCATTCGGGTAGCGGCGGCGGTTTTGACTGGATCGGGTCAGATCTATGCCGGCTGTAATATTGAAAACAGCTCGTATTCCCTGACCATTTGCGCCGAGCGGAGTTGCCTGTTTCACGCCTTGGTCCACGGAGAAAGGGAATTTAAAGCGATGGCGATAATCACGGATTCTGAGCAAGTAACCAGCCCCTGTGGCGCCTGCCGTCAGGTGTTGGCTGAATTCGCTCCCCAGATGCCGATAATCTTCGCTAACCCCCAAGGAGAGCGTCTATTTAGCGTGGATCAGCTTCTGCCGGCTCAGTTTACTCTCCAGAAATAGCCCTGCCATAGGGACGGTTCTTATGGCTGGTACAGGCGTTAAAAAGAATAATGGAGGAATTGGTCATGATCTAGAAGATAGACCGTGGTTGGGTTAATGATTTTTCAAGAATAAGGTAACCTTTTGTTTCAACAACGCGTTATATTGTCAAACAGGAATAATGGAGGAATTAGTCATGAAACAACTGGTTACCGCTGTAATGGCTGGCTTTTTGGGATTGGCCTTAACTGCTTCGGCTATGGCGGCAGAACCTCTGATCTGGGAAAACCAGGTGAAAAAACCGGCAGTGGTCGTTGACGGACAAAGGATTGATACTGATCTCATTTTAGAGGAAGATGGCCGGATATTGGTGCCTTTGCGGTCGGTCGCGGAAGATTTGGGTTGTCAAGTTTACTGGCTGGAGGAGACAAAAGAGATCGTAGTGCAAGGTAATCATGAAGTGAGAATGAAACTTGGAGAAAGCCTGATGCAAGTGGATGGTAAGCAAGAGCAATTAGCTAAACCCGTTCGGATAATTAATAGCCGGGCGATTGTTCCGTTGCGTTTTGTTAGTGAACGCTTGGGTTTTACCGTTGCCTATGATCGGGAAAACCATGCCGCCTATATCTTCCGAGAGAAAAAAGATTTCTACCTTTACGCGCACGATGATCAATTTACCCTAGTAGTAACCAATCAGTCTAAAGATCCGATTAATTGCACCTTTTCCAGTGGAATGACCCACGATTTTGTCTTAAAGCAAAATAATCAGGAGATCTGGCGTTGGTCAAAGGATAAGGCTTTTCTGATGATGATCTTTGGGAAAACCTTAAATCCAGGCGAGTGCTGGGTTTATTCGAGCAAGCTGGATCAGGAAGTGCCGCCTGGAGATTATATCTTAGAAGGACATTTTATGGGTGAGGATGGTAATAAATTTACCAGAGAAAATAATCCTGTGGCCAGGATTAGCTATACCGTATCAGATAAAGATAATTAATGGGAACAGTTTATGGTGAAACCTCCATGTAAGTGGATGTGTCCTTGGAGGCATGGATGTTAGTACAGAACTAACTGATGAGGGGTTGTTTATTGCCCCTCATTATTGTTTTTAATATTATGATTAATTGTGATAGAATAAACTGGAATAAACGATTTATGTCTATGAAAGGCGGAACAAAACGATGGGCTTGACGACTCGTTCAGGGTTTGCCAGTATCATCGGTCGACCCAATGTGGGCAAGTCAACTTTAATCAACTATCTGATTGGGCATAAAATCGCCATTATTTCGGATAAACCTCAGACCACGCGCAATCAAATACGCGGCATCTTTACGACGGAACGGGGTCAAGTTGTCTTTATCGATACCCCAGGTATTCACAAACCCCGGCACAAACTGGGAGAATATATGGTCGGAGCAGCCCAGCGGACACTGCAGGAGGTAGACCTTATCTTGTATGTGGTGGATGCCTCGGCCGCATTTGGGACCGGGGAGCAGTATATTCTTGATCAACTAGCCAAGGTGCAGACCCCGGTGTTTTTAGTAATTAATAAAATTGATCTGGTAAACCGAGGTGATTTACTGCCCTTGATCGAAAGCTACCGGAACAAAAGAGATTTTGCTGAGATAATTCCTATATCGGCAATAACGGGGGAAAATCTGGATCGACTGAGTCAGGTGATTTTTGATTATCTGCCGGAAGGGCCCTATTATTACCCAACGGACATGATCAGTGATCAACCGGAACGGTTTGTGATGGCAGAACTGATCCGGGAAAAGGTATTGTTGCTGACGCGGGAAGAAATCCCTCACTCGATCGCGGTCGAGATAGAAGAAATCCAACCGCGCCCCAATGAGGTGATTTACGTTCGGGCCGTGGTTTATGTGGAGCGGGATTCGCAAAAGGGCATTCTGATCGGCAAGCAGGGAAAAATGCTTAAGGAGGTTGGCCGATTGGCCCGGGAAGATATCCAAAACCTGCTGGGCAACCAGGTGTTTCTGGATATTTGGGTCAAAGTTAAAAAAGACTGGCGGAATAATCCGTCTTCCCTTCGTAATTTTGGCTATGACCTGAAGAATTATTAACCTTATTGCTAGGGTGCAACTAAGTTGCGCATTGCTGGAATTAAGGATGGTGGACGTTACCTTGTTCAAACTGCCGGTGGAGTAGAGATTCCGCCTTAGCCTTGATGTCCAGCGTAGATGGGCTGCTCACATCATAAAATATAAAATTATTTGGTTTTAGAGTATAATATAAGTAAGGTTAAAAAAAGGCGGACTGTCCAGTGGGGATTGACTTATCGCGAACATGGTTTTTCCTGCTTTGACGGTGCTGTCAAGCAGCATCAGGGTCTATCTAGATTTAGTTACCTAAGTATTCTCGGAAGGCGGAAACGCAGGTGGGTTTCTACAAAACAGAGGCGATAGTACTGCGTACCCGGGAGTGGCGAGAAGCCGATCAGTTAGTCACCCTGCTTTCCCCGGATCTGGGTCGATTTAAGGTGGTAGCTCGGGGCGCTCGTAAACCCCGAAGCCGTCTGCGCGGGGGAATCCAGCCCTTTACCCAGGCCAGACTAATGCTGCATACTGGCCGATCCATAGATATCCTAACTGGCAGTGACACCTGTAAATGTTTTTATTTTCGGGAAGATTTAGAAAAATTAACGTGGGCTGTCTATTGGGCTGATCTGCTTAATCGACTCTTGCCGGAAAGGGAACCTAATCCAGCAGTGTACTTTTTGTTTCTTCAGTTTCTTTATCTTTTAGAGTCAATAGAATCTATTAACCAGGAGCGGGTTGAGAGTCGGATCTTAAATCATTTGTTTGAACTAAAATTAATTAGTCTAGTCGGTTATCGGCCAGAACTTACTCACTGTGTGAACTGCCAGAAAGCCCTGTCCTTAACCAGTGAACAGATTTGGTTTAGCCCAGCCAGAGGCGGAACAGTCTGCCGTCTTTGTTCACAGGCATTAGGTTCCGGGGCATTGCCAGTGTCATCGGGAACACTAGCCTTACTAAAACACTGGCTAAGGATGGATGCCCGACAGTTTCGGCGAGTTCGGCCTTCTGGGTCCAATCTCAAGGAATTGGAGCGGTTGCTGCCAGCTTTTTTAGAATATCATTTGGAGCAGGGTCTACCCTCCAGGAAACTAGTGAGGAACCTGGTTGATAAGGAGTGAGGAGAGAAACGTCGGGAGTTAGAGTGATTTTAAGGCATACGTTTGCAAGGAAGTGCTACAGTGAGTAAACATGATAATTCTGAGCGAAGCGAAGATGCTTGACTATAGACGGTTAGCATAAATATTTCAGGACAGGAAAGAATATTCCTGGAAGGTGGGGGATAAATAATGGAAGATAGTCGAATTAATTTGGAAAAGGTTGATCTGATTCGGCAACGGCTAGGAGTTAGTTATCGCGAAGCCAAAGAGGCTCTGGAGCAGGCTAATGGCGATGTGGTCCAAGCTCTGGTTTTTTTGGAAGGTCAACAGTTTCGATTAGACGAAAAAGTTGAAACTGAAGGGCGCCGGTTATGGGAACAGATAAAAGCCTTGATTCGTAAAGGAAATGTGAATAAGATTCGTTTGAAAAAGGACACTCATTAATTCCTCAAAATGATCCAACATTGTTATGGATTAATTCAGGGGTTGCTGCTTTAAAGAAGTATTTCGATGGAAGTGTGAAACCCAAATCAAATCGTATCACAAATGCTCAAAAAGCTATTCGAAGCAACGATATTGAAAACGTTGGTAAAACATCACGGCATCACACGTTCTTTGAAATGCTTGGGAACTTTAGTATT
>JAAZDI010000073.1 GCA_012512295.1 Syntrophomonadaceae bacterium | reverse complement strand
GCCTGATATACCGGTCCATTCGGGGCAATGCTCTCCATTATTTCGCGTCGGCCGCCATAGGCCCCAACAGGCAAGCCACCACCAATAATTTTGCCGAGACAAGTTAAATCCGGTTCAATACCAAATCGAGTTTGGGCTCCACCATAAGCTACTCGAAATCCTGTAATCACTTCATCGAAAATAAGCAGCGCCCCATATTCTTTAGTCAGGGCTCTTAATCCGGCCAAAAACCCCTGCTCAGGCAGCACTACTCCCATATTTCCAGCGACTGGCTCAACAATAACCGCCGCAATTTCGTGGCCAATGGCGGCAAATAGTTCTTTCAGCTTTTCTAAATCGTTATAAGGAGCCACAACCGTCGAGGCAGCTAAATCAGCCGGTACTCCAGGACTAGTCGGGACACCGAGGGTTAATAAACCAGAGCCAGCCTTGATCAACAGGGAATCCGCATGACCATGGTAGCAACCCTCAAACTTGACGATCTTATCTCGACCGGTATATCCACGGGCGAGTCGCAAGGCACTCATCGTCGCCTCGGTTCCGGAATTAACCATCCGCACCATTTCCATTGCCGGCAAGGCTTCAATTATTAAACTGGCCATGCGGTTTTCTAATTCCGTTGGCGCACCAAAACTCGTCCCAATTTCTAGCGTTTGCTGAATCGCCGCCATCACTTGTGGATGCCGGTGCCCAAGAATGAGCGGACCCCAAGATGACAATAAATCTATATACTGATTCCCGTCTACATCCCAAAGATAAGCCCCTTCTCCTTTTTGGATATAGACTGGTGTACCGCCAACGGCTCGAAAAGCACGAACTGGACTGTTGACCCCCCCGGGCATATAATGACCGGCTTCTGCAAAAAGCGATGCTGACTTATCCTGGCGTAATAGTCGTTTGTTCTGCAGTGACACCTTTCTCTGCCTCCGCTCCACTTAAACTATCCTATACTAAATAATTAAAATCATAATAAAATTGGTATGTTAACACCAATGCTAAACAAGCCCGGAACATATATCCAGAACAATTAAATCTAGCAGATATTATACTTATTTAAAATACTGCATACTAGTCTTCTTATATTCCTTAATCCCATATAGCAGTTGGCATTCTTTTATATTTGTTAGCTGCGCTAGTTTCTGCACAACTTCTTCGCACTCCTCGGTCGATCGACCATGGATCATAGTGTAAAGGTTGTAAGGCCAATCTGGGCCGGTTGGTCGCTCATAGCAATGAGTAACGGCTGGCGATTGAGCCATTATGGTTCCGACTCGTTCTATGTCTTCAGCTGGAACTCGCCATACGACCATGGCGTTAGCGGTTATCCCAGCTTGACGGTGACGCAGGATAGCCCCAAAACGCCGAATAACACCTTGATTGTGCATCTCACTAATCTTCTGCAACAAGTCAGCTTCACTGATCCCCAATTGATTAGCAATTTCCAGAAAAGGCCGAGCGACCAGCGGAATATCTCCCTGCAATACTCGAACAATAGCAATGTCTTGATCAGTTTGCATTTGCTCCCCCCCAAAAATCCTTCTAAAAGGAAAACTGAGCCTTAATTTTAAACACCCGTCGGGCCGGTAGATTTAGATAAGGCAAATCGCCTATCTTTGTTTGAATTTCCTTTAAGGTATTCATCAGTTCAGCTGAGGATGGAGCGATTAGAGTAAACCAGAGGTTATAAGCGTGATTTCGTTGATAATTATGAGTCACTCCTGGATAACTATTAACGACTGAAGCGACTGTGGCCAATTGTTCCTCTGGCACCTTTAGGGCTATCAAACTACTGACATAACCCAATCCATTTGAATTAAAACTAGCCCCGATGCGACGAATAATCCCCTGTTCCTTAAGCCGACCAATACGTTCCAAAACCTCGGCTTCATTTAGACCTAGCTCCTCCCCCAGAAGCTGATAGGGAGCAGAAGTCAACGGAAAATCACTTTGTAATCGATTAAGGAGTTGTCTATCTAAATCGTCCATGAAAATATCCCACTCCCTGCTAAAAAACTGTAAAACTTTATATATAAAAGTGATGAAATATCAAAACCTGCCCTGCTGTTCCAATGTCAATAGATTACTAAGGCTAAAATGATGAAGCTATTACTCTACCGGTAATCTTCCCCCCGGATAACGACACCATTCATCTTCCGCCATATAGTCCCCTTCATGATAAAAAGCGGCCCTCGCCCGACAACCGCCACAAGCGGTAATATAGTGACATCCACCGCATTTGCCCCCATAGTCCTGAGTTCTCAGACGTTGGAGAACCGGACTAGTTTGCCAAATTTCATCGAAAGGCTGCTCTCGAACATAGCCCACAGGCAGGTTAAGATAAGCGCACGGTTGAACCAACCCCCTTGGGCTGATAATACAATAAGAGATACCGGCCAGACAGCCTCTTTGAAAACGGAGATTCATCCCTCGTTGCTTGGCCATTCGCACAAATTGCGGCGCACAAGTTGGTTTGAGCTCAATCTTTACCTGTTGCTGTTTGGTTAAAATCCGCTGCAGCAGACGTTCATATTTATCCACTCGCAGTGCTTCTTCCTCAATCTCAACCGCTCGACCGGTGGGAACCAGGAAAAAGATATGGTGAGCCACGGCCCCGAGTTCAACTGCGAAATCGGTAATTGCCTCAATCTCGCCCTCATTCCACTCCATGGCTGTGGTGTGGATTTGAAAAGGCAAACCAACGGCGTGGCAATTTTTCATTCCTTGAACTGCCTGCTGCCAAGCACCTTGATATTTGCGCAGCTGATCATGTTTCTCTGCATCCAGGCTATCCAGGCTAATGCCCATGCCCATGGCCCCAGCCTGTTTGAGACGCTCGGCCATTTCCAGGGTGATTAAAGTACCGTTGGTGCCAAAAACCGGCCGCAGGCCCAAGGAAGCAGCGTGTGTCACTAACTCAACAATATCCGTCCGCATTAAAGGTTCGCCACCGCTAAAAATCATGATCTTAAAGCCAGCTCGGGCGATCTGCTCAAGGAGGCGTTTTCCCTCCTCGGTATTCAGCTCATCATCTGCCTTGGCACCAGCTTCCCGATAGCAATGCTCACAAAACATGTTGCAAAGGTTAGTGGTGTTCCAAGAAACGATCAAGCTCTTCCCTCCCTCTCTCCAGCCATTTTCCCTCATTTATCCACTGGGCTACCTGCGGGGCGAAATAGGTTATGATCACATCGGCCCCGGCACGTTTGATCCCGGTCAGCATCTCCCAAACTGCTCGTTTTTCATCCAGCCAACCGCGTTCAACGGCTGCCTTAAGCATTGAGTATTCTCCGGAAACATTATAGGCAGCCACTGGACAATTAAAGCTATCCTTAACCCTCCGCACAATATCCAGATAGGGAAGAGCCGGTTTAACCATGACGATATCGGCCCCTTCTTCTATATCCAGGGCTACCTCCCGCAAGGCCTCATCTGAATTCGGCGGATGCATCTGATAACTGCGCCGATCACCAAACTGGGGAGCAGAACCAGCTGCCTCGCGAAACGGTCCATAAAAAGCAGAAGCATACTTAGCTGAATAGGCCATAATCGGCAAATCAGTGAAGCCGTTTTGGTCTAAGGCTTTTCTAATGGCGGCAACTCGTCCGTCCATCATGTCCGAAGGGGCGACCACATCTGCCCCGGCTTCAGCGTGAGAGACCGCCATTTGAGCTAATAGTTCCAGAGTAGGATCATTTAAGATCCGTCCATCTTGTACAACGCCGCAATGGCCGTGATCGGTGTATTCGCACAAACAAACATCAGTGATTACAACCAGATTAGGATACCGATTTTTTAGAACCCTAACGGCCTCCTGAACCACGCCATGGGGCTGATAGCCGCTAGAACCGACCGCATCCTTATACTCAGGAATCCCAAAGAGGATCACGGAGCGAATGCCCATTTCGATCAATTCACGGGTCTCCTTTATTAAGTAATCAACTGATAGTTGATAAATCCCCGGCATAGCGGCCACCGGGTTTTTATTCTTGCGTCCCTGGATCACAAACAACGGGTAGATTAAATCCTTGAGCAATACCGTGGTTTCACTAAACAATTCCCTAATATTACTCTTTTCCCGCAGACGTCGTGGCCGAATAATTG
>JAAZDI010000072.1 GCA_012512295.1 Syntrophomonadaceae bacterium | reverse complement strand
GAATAAATTCAACATGACATTATCACAGAATAACGACAATTTAGATAAATACGGATTGACACTAGGGGATGTCGCGAGTATAATAATAGGGCCACGCGTGTCTTTGTCCAATAATTACCAGGGAAGGGGTAGTCTTGATGGCTGGTCCAACTAATAAAGAAGCGATTAAGCAGGTGGCTGAAAACCGAAAAGCCCGCCACGACTACCACATTGAAGAAACTGTCGAAGCCGGGATTGTCCTGGTGGGGACTGAGGTTAAATCACTAAGAGCGGGCAAGGCAAATCTCCGGGACAGTTACGCGGAGGTGCGGGACGGCGAGGTCTACGTGGTTAATCTGCATATCAGCCCTTTTGAACAGGGAAACCGCTTCAATCATGAACCAAAACGTCCCCGAAAATTGCTGCTGCACCGTTCGGAAATCAATCGCCTGTTTGGTAAGGTGCAACTTAAAGGGATGACCTTGATTCCGCTGCGGATCTATTTTAAGCGTGGCCGAGCCAAGCTCCAACTGGCCCTGGCCAGAGGGAAAAAACTGCACGATAAACGGGAAGACATCGCTACCCGAGATGCTCAGCGGGAGATTCGACGGGCTGTTCGAGAGCGGGAGAAAGGTTTTTAGAAAAAAGCTTGTTTATATTTATATAGGCTAATAACAATACCGCTGAAAAGAGAAAGCAGAAGTCGGTAAATAAACGCTAAATAAACGCTAAAAGGTTTAACTATCGGCTAGTATCTGCTCGCGGGAAACGTACAGCTTTTTTGCCATTAGCTATTTAGAAGTAGTCTATGTTATAATGACGGTGAAAAACTTATAGACAAAAGGAAAAGATAATTATACATGGGGGTGTAATGGTTTCGACGGGGGATTTGATGGCAGTGGCAGCGAGTCGGGATCCCACTAGCCCGTAAAACGGTGGACAACTAATAACTGCCAACGAAAATTACGCATTAGCTGCCTAGAGCAGCTACGTCCTGCCTGGGTTTGCCTGTGATCTGGGACCAGGGCGTCATTTAGCAGGCTAGCCAGCGGCCAATTCTCGGAGGCCGGACGGCGAAGTCTATCGAGATAGCTCCAGCGCAGCCCGTCTGCGGGCGGCGTATCAGCCTTCGGCTGAAGGAGGCTTTCGGCCAACGCGCCGCGAGGCCAAGTGGAGCGAAGAACAATACGCAGACTGCACTCGGAGAAGCTGCTGTGGTCAGTCTTTCGGACAGGGGTTCGACTCCCCTCACCTCCACCAGATTATCTACCATCTATTGATAAAATAAATTTTATCAGTGGGCGGTTTTTATATTGCATAAAAACCTGGTAATAGAGCCGTTCCTTCAGTTTGGAGGAGCGGCTTTTACTGTTTTGCGGTGGGTTATTTTCTCTTGATAGGGTGAAATTACTCCACTTATTGCCGGTTCCACGAAAGGATAACCGTTGAACTTTAGCAGGGTGTGTGCAAAGGGGGTGTGCATTTTCTAAAGGTAGAGGTTAATTTACTATTTAAATTCGTGAGGGTATGCAATGGTGTGAAAGAGTGCGTTCAAAGCTGTAGTGATCCTTACCCAGTTTGATGGACACAGTAAATGGCTGGTACAATAAAACCAGCAGGAGGTATCCATCATGAAACAATATGACAAACAATTTAAAGAACAAGCCGTCAAACTGGTTCTGGATCTGGAACGCCCGGTTAAGATAGTAGCCGGGGAACTGGGCATCCATGAAAACACACTATATAAATGGATTAACCAGTATAGAAAACACCAGGAGCACGCCTTTCCCGGTAGCGGTAACCAACGCCCAGAAGAAGCAGAAATTAAACGCCTTAAAAAAATGATAGCTGACCTGGAAGAGGAGAACGCGATATTAAAAAAAGCCGCGGCCATCTTCGCCAAACACCCGAGATAGCATACAAGTTTATTTATCAACACCGCTTCGATTATCGGGTTGAGAAGATGTGACAAGTAATGCAAGTTTCAAGAAGCGGTTATTACGCTTGGCTGAAACGACCGGAAAGCAGCCGGAAAAGCTCTAATAAAGAACTATTAACTGAAATTCGAAAAATCTATAAACAATCCAGGGATACCTACGGCAGTCCAAGGATAACCAAAGCTTTGAACAAACAGGGAGTTATCTGTGGTAAGAACCGAGTAGCCCGTCTAATGCAGAAGAACGGCATAGCCGCCAAAACCAAGAGAAAATACAAGGCTACGACTAACTCCAAGCACAGTTATCCCGTGGCCGCAAATCTTTTAAACCAAAACTTTAATGCTAGCCAGCCAAACCAGGTCTGGGTCGCTGATATTACCTACATCCCAACAGACGAAGGATGGCTTTACCTGGCAGCACTCGAAGATCTATGCCAGCGTAAGATTGTCGGCTGGTCAATGGACAGTACTATGACCCGCCAGTTGGCACTTGATGCACTTAGACAAGCTGTTCGGCGATACCGGCCATCAGCAGGGCTGATTCATCACTCGGACCGTGGCAGTCAGTATGCCAGCCATGAATACCAGCAGGCCCTAAGGGATTACGGAATGTTAACCAGTATGAGCCGAAAAGGCAATTGGGGTCTGTCAATAATTTTGTGCTTTGCCCTTCTTCCGTCTGTTCATCGTAGGTGCGCTTTAACTTTGTCGGGGAAGTAAATAGACAGCTGTAGCAGAATTTGCCCCCAGTTTTGGATCCGGCCGGTCCATCTCTTCAAGACATCTTGGGTGGCCATATATAGCATCTTTAAAAGCGCTTCATCCG